>CATLIP010000007.1 GCA_949957035.1 uncultured Lachnospiraceae bacterium | reverse complement strand
GATCGTTTTACCATGGCGAATATGGCAATCGAGGCAGGAGCCAAGAATGGAATCTTCCCTGTGGATGAGCAGGCTAAGGCATATATGGAGGAACACTCCAAGAAGGAATATAAGATTTATGAGGCAGATGCAGACGCCGAGTATGACGAAGTGGTAGAGATTGATTTAGCGCAAGTCCGTCCGACAGTGGCGTTCCCGCATCTTCCGGGAAATGCGAAGACCACCTGGTTAATCTTAATTGGCTCCATGGCCTCAATCTCGTCAATGGTCTTTGCATTTCCCGGAAGGTGCGGGAATGCAACTGTGGGGCGAACCTTCGATAAATCAATCTCAACCACTTCATCATATTCAGCGTCCGCGTCTGCCTCGTAAATCTTATACTCCTTCTTGGAGTGTTCCTTCAAATATGCCTTGGCCTGCTCATCCACAGGGAAGATTCCATTCTTGGCTCCCGCCTCAATAGCCATATTTGCCATGGTGAATCGGTCGTCCATGGAAAGATTCTTTATGCCGTCCCCTGTAAACTCCATGGATTTGTACAATGCACCGTCCACGCCAATCTTACCGATGATATGGATGATAATATCCTTACCGCTCACATAAGCTCCCGGCTTTCCTGTCAAAACAAACTTAATGGCGCTTGGGACCTTGAACCAGAGTTCACCGGTGGCCATTCCCGTAGCTATATCTGTCGTGCCGACGCCCGTAGAAAACGCACCTAACGCCCCGTATGTACAGGTATGAGAATCGGCTCCGATAATACACTCGCCGCCTGCTACCACTCCTGCCTCGGGAAGGATGGCATGCTCTACGCCGGACTTTCCCTGCTCAAAATACCAGCTAAGCCCCTGCTCCCTTGCAAACTCGCGTATTGACTTAGAGTTCTCCGCTGATTTGATATCTTTATTCGGCGTAAAATGGTCCGGAACCAAAACCACCTTATCCTTATCAAATACTTTGTCTGCCATCTCCTTAAAGATTGGCAGCGCCATTGGACCCGTAATATCATTGGCCATAACCACATCAAGCTTCGCTTCAATCAACTGACCCGCCGCAACAGAATTAAGACCTGCGTGGGCAGCTAAAATCTTCTGCGTCATTGTCATTCCCATCTTGACACCCTCCTGTTCTTCTATCATAAGAATTTTCCATACGTGGTATTCTACCACAGATATCATTGCCTGACAAGGATTAACGCCCTATCTCCGCCAGATACGGCTTCTCATCTCGTTAAATATCTCTTTGTGAAGCCGGGATTCCATTTTGGGAAATGCACCGATTAATCGTCTGGTGACAAGGGTACTGCGTCCCGCAAGCTCTGCATACTTTCCCTTAAGCTCCGTATACTTATTCCGAAGATCCGCCAGAAGCGCCTTCTGCTCCTCCGGATACAGCTTCGCCTCAATCTTCTCCTCTACCCGGTCAATTCTCTCCTCCAGATGGTCTTTTTGTTCCTCAGCGACATTATCCAGCTTCTCACGAAGCTCCGAAACCGCAGAGTCCAGCTGCTTCTTCGTCTCTTCCGAAAATTCCATTGTCTCCATAACACTCTCATGGATATTAACTCCGATCATATCCGAAAGCTCATGAAGCTCCCCGGAAATCTTCTCCATAGCGTCCAGCTTTTTATTGAGTTTGAGAATCTCGGCCGTTGTCACATACAAATCCGCCAAAAGCGCTATCCCCAAGATTGCCGCAATCACGATTCCCACAGTGACGGGTATCATAATCGCCACTTTGTAGACAAAGGGATGAATCACCCTCACAATCAGCACACAGGCCACTCCCCATGCAAGCGAGAACAACAGGCAGACATATCCTCCAATATTCAAGGGCTGATTAGAGTAATCCCACCATTTATGATGGAACAGCCTATCCATTAAATATCCCGTCACACCTTCGATTGCCGTCACCAGCACTGTAGACACTACATACAGAGACACAATCGTACCGTTCATTGGTTCTAACAGCATGACCACCATACCAATGCCCACCCCGTAGACCGGACAAATGGGACCATTTAAAAATCCCCGGTTCACAAACTTCTTCTGTTTCACCGTTGCATACGCCACCTCCGTACACCATCCGACAAACCCGTATATAAAAAAGTATAAAACAAAATAGTAAATCTGCATCTTCTTCCTCCGGTAGTTTCATTAATTCTCTTCTTTCACAAATAACAGTATACTTCACATTGCCTTCTTCGTCAAATGGTGTTATGATAGATATTGTAATAGATAATAATAATCAATAACATTTACAAGGGGAAATACATATGACACTCAAGCAAGGAAGTAACGGCCTGACTTACCGCGTCGCGTCTATCGATATTGAACAGAAACTGGAGCGCCGTCTGGAAGCGCTGGGGCTCACAGAGGGCTCCCTGATTACTCTGCTGAACAATGATAAAAAAGGCTCTCTCACAGCAAAATTCCGCGGCACCCGCTTTGCCCTGGGCAGACGAATCGCAGACCATATTACAGTTACGGAGGTGCAGCAATCATGAGCAAGACTGTCAACGTTGGATTTATCGGCAATCCCAATTGCGGAAAGACCACTCTTTTCAACGCATTTACCGGCGCGAACCTTAAGGTCGCCAACTGGCCCGGCGTTACGGTGGAGAAAAAGGAAGGGAAGGCTGTCTATGAGGGCCAGGAATTTAAGCTGATTGACCTGCCGGGCATTTACAGCCTGTCTTCTTATACAATGGAAGAGACGGTATCACGAGAATGTATCATGAGCGAAGAAGTGGATGTCATCGTGGATGTCATCGATGCCTCTTGTTTAGAGCGCAACCTGTACCTGACCCTGCAGCTTATTGAGCTGGGCAAACCGGTGGTACTGGCGTTGAACATGATGGATATTGTGGAAGAGAGGGGGATGGAGATTGACCTCCACCGCCTTCCGGAGATGTTAGGGGTCCCTGCTATTCCCGTATCTGCACGCAAAAAGACGGGGCTTTCCATTCTCATGCATGCCGTCGCTCACCACAGTCAATATGCCAAGCAAGGGCCCTTCATCCATCACCATGCGGGGAAATCTTCCTCCCATATGCACAATCACCACGAAGAGTACGCTATGGTGTATGAAGACGATATTGAGGACAAGATTGACATTATCTTAGGACGGCTTAAGGAAAAATATCCTGATATCCAAAACCCGAGATGGCATGCCATCAAACTGTTAGAGATGGACCAGCATGTGACGGAACGCCATCCATTGGATTTGAAAGATGTGATTGACCGCAGCTATGAGAAAGATATCATCAACCAGAAATATGATTTTATTGAAGAAGTGATCGATGAGATTCTGGTAAATAAGTCTGCAAAGGAGGAATCTACAGACAGGATTGACCGGCTCCTCACACATCGGTGGTTCGGTCTTCCCATCTTCCTTGGAATTATGGCGCTGGTCTTCTTCCTGACATTTACCATTGGCGACTGGCTGAAAGGATATTTTGAGATTGCTCTGGAGCAGATTTCCGGGTTTACGTCAGGCGGTCTTAACGTGCTTCGGGTAAGCCCCATGCTTCAATCATTGATTGTTGACGGAATCATCTCCGGTGTTGGCGGGATTCTGACCTTCCTGCCTAATATTTTCATCCTTTTTTTGGCGCTTGCTTTGCTGGAAGACAGCGGATACATGGCAAGGGTCGCTTTCGTGATGGATGATATTATGAGCCAATTAGGCCTTTCCGGCCGGGCTTTTCTTCCCCTGCTTCTGGGGTTTGGATGCTCTGTTCCGGCTATCATGGCGTCCCGGGCGCTGGAACACCCCAAAGACCGGTTTAAGACGATACTGATTACGCCCTTTATGTCATGCAGCGCAAGACTTCCCGTCTATGTCCTGTTTTCCTCGATGTTTTTCGGGAAATATGCCATGATTGTCTGCTACTCCATGTACCTTCTTGGAATCGTAGTCGCTATTACGACTGCTTATATACTGTCAAAGATTGACGGAAGCAAGGCAGAACACGCTCTTCTGATTGAACTTCCTGAGTATAAGTCACCGAATGCCCGGACGATTTTTATCTATGTGTGGGAGAAGATAAAAGACTACCTGACGAAAGCCGGGACCGTAATCTTTGTGGCTTCTGTAATTATGTGGGCGCTTCTGAATTTCGGTCCGCAGGGATATGTAACCCATATCTCCCAAAGCTTCGGTTCCCTTGCCGGCAAAGCAATCGTCCCTGTGTTTCGCCCTGCGGGACTTGGCTACTGGCAGATTATTGTGGCCCTGATTGCCGGCATTGCCGCAAAGGAAGTGGTGGTATCCAGCTGCAGCGTGTTGTTTGGCATCCAGAACATCACGACATCCGGCGGCATGAACTCTATGGTCGCCACACTTGGAGCCATGGGCTTCGGCGCGGCAAATGCCTATGCCATGATGGTATTCTGTCTGCTGTATGTCCCTTGTACTGCAGCCATCGCTACCATCCACAGGGAATTGAAAAGCTGGAAACAGACCTTTGGTATTCTTTTCTTTCAGATATTGACGGCATGGGTAATGAGCGTTATTGTGTACCATATCGGGCTATGTTTCTGATTCTGCTATCTACATCCGCTTATTTTTCAGGCATGGAGTTGCCGGAAAATGTTTGAAAACCACGTTTTCCGACAACCCCTTTTATTACAAATCAAAAAGCCGCCAAGAATCAGTATTCCCGACAGCTCTTTCAGTCTTATCAGACCTTCCCCTGCATTTTCAGATAAGGTATTTCGATAGGGTCAATGGGGTCAATAGGATTCTCAATCTCCCCTTTCACCTTTCTCTTATGGCGTTTTAAAAGCTCTCCGCCTTTATTGTAAAACCAGAAGGAATATACCAAAAGTTTATTGACCTTTCCAATCTTATCCTTCGTGGTCTTCCCATAGATGGTACCTCCCACTCCAATGGGCTCCTTACGGCGAATCAACGAAATCAGCTCAGTCTCACAGGTAATCCTCTCTGGCAGCTCTGTATATGCCAGCGAGACACAATCAAGCTTATGCGCATCGCTGCCGCCAATCCCCGGCTTCTTATACTTCAGCGTAAGCTTCATTGCTTCCCGATTGGACTCTTCCGGCTCACAGGCGTTAAACGCCTCGATAAAATCAAATCGCTTGATGATCTCCGGGGATTTGTAGAATTTTTTTGTGTTCGTAAAACTTAAGTACTTCTCTCCACAAGGGTGCGCCGGACCAAGAATACCTCCGTGCCGATGCACAAAATCAATCAGTACGCTTACCGGCAGGCCCCTCAGTTCCAACAGACGCATCTTGACGCCTTCCGGCATGATGCAGATAATGTGCCCTGCATCGCAGGTATCATACTCAATCCCCTTTAATACTACAAAATCCTCGTGTACCTTCCCCTTCATATGATATTTCCAATGGCGGTATCCTTTGTAAGTATCATGGTCCGTAATCAACATTCCTTCAAATCCATGTTCTTTCAGCTTTGTGATATATTCATCCAGACCTACTTTACTGTCGATAGAGCCCTCTTTCACATGACAATGCATATCAATCTTCATACACTAAGGCCTCCTTCATTCCTATTTCTCTGAGTCTAACATATTTACTATTATATCACATCTGCGCTAAAATACAACCTGACCGGACATGTATGGTTGAAATTCCCTTCCGGCTATTCCATATCTCCTGCTACAATTCTTCACTGATAATTGTAATATCATCGTCGTCGTCTTCGTCTTCCTTTTCCTTATCGCTGCCACCAGCCGTTTTGCTTTTCTTTCGGCCTCTTTCTTCTTCCTCGTCTTCCTCCTCCAGAATCTTCCTTGCCCTCTCCACTTCAGACTCTCTGGATACCTGCCCCTTCATCCGTTCTGCATACACCCTTTCACTTTTTCCAATCTTACGGGACTGCATCATGAACTGAATCCAGATTCCGATTAGCGCAGCCGCGGCGCTAATTCCATATCCTGCCCAGGTATTTCCACCAATTCCAAGTAAGGCCGCCGCAGAAGTTCCTGCCGACAATCCTCCGGATATTCCTGTAACTACTATCACCACCGGCTCTGGTTTCATCACGGCCAGCGCTGACACCAGAAGCGCCGCCCCTGCACCGATTCCAAGCGCTAAGAATACCTGTGTCAAATTTCTTGCACCCGGCAAAAACAATGTTGAAGCGCCGCCCAGCATTTGCAGCAATACCACAAAAAAGATACCAAGCTTACGCACTCCTGCGCACAACACAGCCATAACAATTGTACAAAGCAGAATCATAATCGGAATCATGGTGCCGGAAAATCCAAGTCCTGCAACAACTCCTATACCAATTCCGCTTCCAATCACTATTCCTGCCAATACTGAAAGCACTCTCACCAACTTCAAACCAAAACAGCAGACCAGAACACCGACAATAAGCGTCACAATCTGTATCGCAGCTGCCATCTGCATGATTTTTGAAAAAACCACATTCAAATCTATTCCCATCGTCCATGCTTGATACATATCCTTCGTCTCCTTTGACAAACCTGACATCTTCGCGCAAGCGCGCCTCTTTTCGGAGGATTTTTATCATATAGGGAATGAAGCCTCCCATATGATAAAAAAACTGCCGCACCCCCATGCAACAGTCTTTTCTTCATCCCTATTCGTACAACGCAACTGCCCCTGTCTCCGTCTCATTTATAACATAGTATACGGCATTTTCCTCAGGTTTAATATATAATTCTATCGACTTAATATCCTTTTCATCTCTGCCGGCATTCGCCCATGCCTTCTTGACATTGGCAATGATATCCTGTTCACCAATCTGCTTTCCATAATGTTCAACAATAGCGTTAACTTTAATCTCTTTCTTAGAAGTCGTCCTCTTTGCCGTTGTTTCTTTCTTTGTTGTTTCCTTCTTTGTTGTCGCTCTCTTTGCTGCGGTCTCCTTCTTCGGCGCCGCCTCTTTCTTTGTTGTCTCCTTCTTCGTTGCCGCTCTTTTTGTCGTTGTCTCTTTCTTTGCTGTCGCTCTTGTAGATGTCTTCTTCTCAGGTGTCTTCTTCTCAGGCGCTTTTTTCTCTTCTTTTTCTTCTGCAGCAGCCTCAACCGGCTTAGCTGCAGCTTTCACTGGCTTATCTGCTGGTTCTGTTTCAGGCTTAACTGATTCTTCCTGATTGACTGCAACCGGAGTCTCCTTGACTGCCTCCTTTGCAGTCTCCTTTACAGTTTTTGTTTTCTTAGTTTCAGATATTCCACTTTTCGTAGCCATTTTATTTCCTCCTAATTTCTCCTAAGCCTCGTCACCGAGTCGTGAATATTATAACACATTCTTCCAGAAATGCAACGAGAATCGTGTTTTCACGGCCGTTTTCGTACACATTTCACATAAGAAGCTCAAGAAACAGCCCTGCAATCACACCAATCGCAAATAAAATTCCAATTACTTTTACTGTTTCCTCCCTGTCTTGATTGACCTTGCACAATACAACCAGGCCGACTCCTGCTCCCGTACATAATCCTGCAATTACGGAGGCGAAAGAAATGGCTTTGCCAAGATACAACTGGGTTAAAATTACCGATGCCGCACAATTGGGGATCAACCCAATCATGGCGGCAATCACAGGCTGAAATATGGTATCTCCCAAAAGGAAGGCCGATAATCGCCCAATTCCAAATACTTCTACACAAAAATTCAACAATCCGGTAAATAAAAACAGATACACAAATATCCTTGCTGTGTGCTCCCACGCCGCCTTTATTAACCCCTTTTCTTCATGGCAGTCTCCCCACCGCCTGTACAGTTTCCTGCTCCCTTTAGGTACAGAAATCTTATCTGACAGCAGCAAATCAACCAGATATCCAAAAAACAGGGCTATCAAAACCTTCACGGCCACTAACTGACCGATATCAGCAAGCGCACCCGGATTTCCCAGCATAATCAGGATTGCTTCATCAGAAGTCGCAATAAAGACGGAAAGAAGAGTCCCTAAAGAGATAACTCCTCCTGCATAGAGATTTGCCGCCATAATCGAAAATCCACACTGAGGAACACATCCCAACAGCGCACCCGCAACCGGTCCTGCTTTCCCAACTTTCGAAAGTACCTTCTCCGTAAATGTATTAGAATATTGCTCCAGCGCCTCAAGCAACACAAAAGCTGCGAACAAATACGGCAGCATCTTCAGGCAATCCATGCCGGTATCCGCAAGAATATCTCTCATCATCTACATTCATTCTCCCCGATACATCATTTCAAGTACCCTGACAGTCTCTTCCATTCCAAGTCTGCTCACATTCAGCAAAATCTTATGGGATAATGCGCTGCCCCACTCAAGCCCTGTGTGGGACTCATAATAGTATTTTCTTTCACGGTCAATTCTCTTAATCTTATCTACCGCTTTCTTCTCAGACAAATCATATCGGTCTGCAATCCGCTTCACTCTGTCGTCCATATCTGCACAAATAAAAACATCTATACAATTGTGATTCTCTTTAAGAATATAACCCGCACACCGCCCTACTATTACACACGATCCTCTCTGTGAGAGCTTGCGGATAATCTCTGTCTGCAGTCCGTATACCTGTTCATTCAAGGGTTTGGTATACTCCTCTGAGCGTATAGATTCCTTATACTCCATCGGTGCAATTACATAACCTGTGAGAAAGCTATTCAGCGTCGTCTCATCAACCGCTCTCGCCGTCTCCTCTCTGATGTCCAGCTTCTGTGCCGCCATCCTGACCAGAGTATTGTCGTATAAGGGAATATCAAGCCTGGTTGCAAGCATGTTGCCGATTTCATGTCCCCCGCTTCCAAACTGGCGTCCAATCGTAATAATCTTATGTTCTGCCATAATTTTTCCTCCTTCCCCTGACTTTCTTCCTCTAAAACTATATTATCTTACTTCTACCAAAAATTCCTTCTCCCTCAGCATTTCTTCTATTATATCCAAAGTCTCTTCTTTATCTGCAATAATCTTGTGATAATGGTAATTGGATGTAATATTTTTGAGAGGGCGGGATTTCCCACTCTGGATGTCTTCCATAAATTCAGCCACCTTCCTGCGGGAATCAATATTCAGTTCCGCCTCGATATGCCCGTATACTCTGTGGTTGACCATCACATTCTTGACCGTCCCCCCGAGATCTACAATCGCACACAGTTCCTCGTTAAGCTGCTCATCTGTATGCTGTACCTTGAACACTCTGCTCACAGCCTTAGCCGCATTCAGGATATATCCCCTGTTCGTGGATAAAATATCATAGCCCTCGGCGCGAAGCAGCGCAATATCCTGTACAATCACCTGTCTGCTTACATGATAGATGGATGCAAGCTTTGATCCCGACAATGGAATTGCACTCTTTTGAACCTGTTGGATAATATCCGCTCTTCTGTCCGAACCTGTCATATTGTTCCCCCTCCTTCAAAATATTTCTCGCCAGGCTCATGCCAATGCATGAAGATTTTTCAGAGAAATATCCAGTATGGGGGCAGAATGGGTCAAAGCTCCGCTGGAAATGTAATCCACTCCCAGAGATACCAGCCGTCCAATATTCTCCTTTGTTACGTTACCAGAGCACTCTGTCTCGGCACGTCCATCTATGATACGAATGGCTTCCCGCATCTCTTCTGTGGACATATTATCCAGCATGATAATATCTGCGCCGGCCTCAACCGCTTCTTTTACCATATCGAGATTCTCCACCTCGACCTCAATCTTTCTTACAAAAGGCGCATATTCCTTCGCCATCTGTACCGCTTTCGTGACACTCCCGGCCGCACCTATATGGTTGTCCTTAAGCAGCACTCCGTCCGACAGATTATACCTGTGATTATATCCTCCCCCTACACGAACCGCATATTTTTCAAAGATTCGCATGTTGGGTGTCGTCTTTCTTGTGTCCAGAAGCTTCGTACGGCTTCCGGAAAGAAGTGAAGCAACCGAATGTGTATAAGTTGCAATCCCGCTCATGCGCTGGAGGTAATTCAAAGCCACCCGCTCTCCCGATAAGAGCACTCTAATGTCTCCCTTTACCTTCCCCATCAACTGCCCGTTCCTGACTTCCTCTCCATCCTGGCAGTAAAATTCTATCTCCACCTCGGCATCTAAAAGTTTAAATACTCTCTCAAATACCTTAAGTCCTGCTATTATTCCGTCCTGCTTGCAGATTAGGTCCACTTCTCCTGCTGCCGCCTCTTTCATAACAGAATTTGTAGTCACATCCTCACTGGAAATATCCTCTTTCAACGCCTCCAGAATGAGCCTGTCTGCCTGAAGGGCCATTGTAATATGATTCATATCGTCATCGTTCTCCTTTCTACTTCAGAAATAATCTTCTTCGCAGCCCGCCCGGCAAAAACCAGGCTTTCCAGCAAAGAATTACTTGCCAGACGGTTCGCTCCGTGAACACCGTTGCAACTGGTTTCCCCTACTGCATACAGGTGATCCATGGAGGTCCGACTGTCCGAATCCACCCATATTCCCCCCATAAAGTAATGCTGTGCAGGCACCACCGGAATACATTCCTTCAACACATCATATCCTTCTTCCAGACAACGCTGATAGATATTGGGAAAATGCTTCAAAATCTTCTCTCTCGGTATCGGCTCTAGTGAGAGCCAGACATGGTTCGTTCCTTCCAACTCCATCTGTTTGCGGATTGCCTTGGTAACTACGTCTCTCGGAAGCAGTTCATCTACAAATCTTTCCTTTTTCTCATTGTATAATACTGCTCCTTCTCCCCGTACTGACTCAGAAATCAGAAATCTCCTCCCCGGCTTTTCTGAATAAAGTGTCGTAGGATGTATCTGTACATAGTCCAAATTTTCAAGACGTATTCCATGATTCTTCGCTATTTCAACAGCATCTCCTGTCAAGTGCGGATAATTCGTAGAATGTTGATATTTACCTCCTATTCCCCCGGTCGCCAGAATTGTGTGCTCTGCGTAAATCCGATACTGCCGTTCCTCTTTCCAATCGCTGTTTTTCACATCTTCCACCCAAATTCCTCTGCATGTACCATCTTCTATGATATCTGTCATTGATGTGTACTCATAGAGTGTTACATTGGGAAGCTCTCTCACCCGCTCTAACAAGGTACTGGTAATCTCCTTCCCGGTAATATCCTCATGGAACAAAATTCTCGGCCTGGAATGCGCCCCTTCCCTGGTATAGATAAATTCTCCGTTTTCCTGCTCAAATCGTACTCCATACTCCACCAAATCTTTAATGACAGCCCTAGAACCACGAATCATGATATCCACCGATTCCTTTCGGTTCTCATAATGTCCTGCACGCATGGTATCCTCGAAATAACTGTCATAGTCCTCATCATCCCTCTGTACACAGATTCCCCCCTGGGCAAGGAATGAATCACTGCTTTCGGCGTCCGATTTCGTGATTATCACGATTTGCATATCCCTTGGAAGCTTAAGGGCGCTGTACAGGCCTGACACTCCACATCCTACTATCACAACATCTGTATGTATATCCATCTTTCTCATCCTCCGCTTCCGAACCCCCATACACCGGCTGTGGCAAATCACGTACACCGGTTCATCCCGCAAAGGGTTCCAAGCACTTTCTTACCTTGCAAGCTCTAACATTCTCCCGAGAGGCCTAACCGAGCCTTCACGAAGCTCTTCTGTCACCTGGATTTCATTTTTGCCATTTTTCAATACATCTTTAATCTTCTCCAATGTAACCTTTTTCATATCATGGCAAATCGGCTCCGTCTTTGTAAAATAAAACTTCTTCTTCGGATTCTGTTTTTCAAGCTCATACCGAACGCCGTTTTCCGTACATATGATAAATTCCTTGCACTCACTTTTACCCGCGTAGGCTATGATTCCCGACGTGCTGCCAATATAGTCCGATATTTCTCTCACACCTTCCGGGCACTCCGGATGAGTCAGAATCTCTGCCTGAGGATGAAGTTCCTTCTCCTTAAGAATCTCCTGTACCTGTATCTGTTCATGGACCGGACAATATCCATCGTTATAGACAAAATTCTTTTCCGGCACCTGCCGGGCTACAAATTGAGCAAGATTCCTGTCAGGTATAAAAAAAATGTTCTGATTGGGCAAAGCTTTTACAATCTTCACTGCATTTGCTGAGGTAACACAGACGTCGGAATGTCTCTTCAACTCGGCAGTAGAGTTGATGTAACACACCACTGCCAAATCCTCGTATTCTTTTCGCATCCTCTTTATCGTTTCCGCATCTGCCATATGCGCCATTGCGCAATCAGCAGTTGTATCCGGCATCAGCACCGTCTTATCCGGATTCAATATCTTAGCGCTCTCTCCCATGAAGGATACTCCGCAGAACACAATCGTCTGCTCCTTTAAATCCACTGCTGCTTTACTCAGATAATATGAATCTCCAACATAATCAGCAATTTCCTGAATTTCGGGATTGACATAGTAATGCGCCAGAATAACCGCATTCTTCTCCTTCTTCAATTCCTGAATTTCTTCTGTAATATTCATGACTGTTTGTCTCCTTTTTTTAACTTACTATTAAGTATATCACTGTATGATACATATGACAAGACATATGAATTTACAAAAATAAGTTTACAGCCCTTGTAATGTATCAAAATCACACATCTGCCTGAAAATGTCAACGTCATCCAGAAGTTCACGCTTCTTCATACCCAAAACATTCAACATTCCTTGCTGCTCTTCCAGCAGTCCGCTAATTTCTTTATCGCAGCTTTGGCAATGCTCACGCATATATTCCACCCTTTGATAATACTCCCTCATGTCCGTCTCTTCCTCTTCTTCCTCCCGCCGAAGCTTTTTTAACTCCTGTCTTTTCTCTTCCTCTTCTCTCACACTGCCCTTAATATTTTTATTCATATGCTTCTCCTATTCCAACAAAATATAAACTTCCATATCCAATATCTCAGAATATTCTTTTTCTTTACTGGCCTTCACCTGCTCCAGATATTCGCATTTTTCTCTCATATGCTCTTCTGAAATAAGTTTTCCTGCCCCGTCATATTCCATGACGTTGGAAATTTTCAGTACTAATGCCTGATTGGGAATCTCTGGCTTTCTGCCTCGTGTTCCTGCATAGAGAAAGGGCTCCTTCCCGTCCCAGTCTCTCGGATTCCTGACCCTGATTACCTCAGTAAGAGTCTCCTTTACCATCTCCTTAAGTTCTTTTGTCACAACCTCTTTTCCTGACTCCAGTTGATGCTTTAAAATGCTTAATTGCTCTTTCTTAAGAAATTCAATATAGAGATTATTTCTCAGACAAATATATTTCAAATTCATCGTAGATTCCTTCTCATATAAATCTTGATTCTCAGGCTTCGTGCTTGAAAAACCAAGGCTGCTATTCCTTAATTTTTCATCCAGCTCCTTAATATCAAGGGTCTCAAGCAGGTATGCGTCCAAATTCGCCCTATAGATTGCCTGTAAATATAAGTAACGGTTACTAAGCTGCTCCCCATCGCCCATCAACCCTTTTTCCCTGCAAAGCTCATGATGATAACGATATATATATGGATTCTCTGTAACCTCTTTTACTGTCGGGACTTTCAGGCTGTTCGCAAGCATATATTGCTCCATAGATTCCTCCTTCTCTAAATTACTTTGCACATTTCGTCTCTTCCAACACGCCCCATCCTCTTCTTCCCGATACATACGCTCAAAATAAACCTCCGCTGCTGCGGCTATGATTACAGCCAAGCCGAGCATACATATCTTTCCCCGTTTTATCTTCATCGACCTCATCCCCCTCCTACCGTACACCAAAAAAGTTTCAAGCCTTTGACGCGGAATCGTTTTTCATATCATTCGATGTACTCATTCTCAAAGCATACGGACTGAATTTTTACATAAGCGTCCCTGGCAGAGTTCTTCTCCGGATTCTGATAATCAGAGTCCTCAGGGTTTATATAATAAATCTCTCCCCACGACGATACCTCTATCCTTCCGTCGTCAGTAAGCCCTGTCACAGCCATGGCATGTCCTCCGTCCATCTGAACCATTTCGCCGTCCTCGCCTTCAAGCCTTACCGGACAGGTACTGATAATCACCCGATTCCCTTTCTTCAGTTCTTCTTTACATCTATGGTAGACTTTATCCGCACTGCATCTGATATTCTCAATTTTTACGGCGCACCCTTGTCCGTTCATATAGCGTTCAAAACGATATATCCTGTCGTCCTGTGATGTTCCGCGTCCAACTGTCTCCGAAAAGTCTTCCTCCTCATCATAGATATCATGATTCTGCCACATATTCCATACCTTATTGTGATTGTCGCTGGCGCAGTAGAGATCGATAATAAGCGGATTGTAATTGACATATGCGATACCCTCTTTATTCTCCCTGAAAAGCGGAAATCCAAATATCTTTTCAAATTCTGCTTCTTTTCTTCTATATTCATCTACGATCACATTTACAAAGGCCACATATCCACACCCTTCGCTGTTTAGCTTCTTTAAAAAAACATCAATCTCTTCATCCGAATAATCCGTATACTCTTCATATCTGCGGATTAATTCCCTGATTAACTCCCTGTCAGAACCATCTCCTCTCTGCCACATTTCGTATGGTCCGTTCTGGTCCCCTCCCCGGTCTCGGTATCCCATTGCCAAGTGAGTACCTGCGTTTATAAGCTGCCGCCTCCATTCGTAATCCTCATCCGGCACATACACACCCTCTTGAAACGCTCCGCGAATCTTCGACAGCCCATTTTGTATCAGTATGCCGATTCCCTCTGCAGCAGTAAACAGATGGCTTGTGCGTGCAGCAATCTCATCGAACATTTCCGTCTTCTCTTCCCACTTCCTGTACAATCTATGGCTGTTCAATGCCAGACGCCCATACTGTCCGGCCTTCCACCGATACCAGGTATACAAAAGCACATCCTGGGTTGCCGCCATTCGATTTCTGTATATAAACTCCTTCGACTCATAATTTTCCTTCATATTCCATGCGTTCTCCATCTGACAGAAAATAGTCTCCCCATCCAGAACTTCATTTCCCACCAGACTGCTTAAACTCTGAAAGTCCGCGCTGTCCGTCAGATTTGCAATCCGCATTGCCTCTATGACTGTCTCGTAATCTTTAAGCTGACGGGCAAGCGCATCAAAGGCATGGCTTTCGATTTCAGAATCCTCTGCAAAAAACCGGATGCTCTCACTGACAATCTCTAATGCTTTGCTATCCTCCTTAAGACCTCGGATTGCTCTGGCACACTGGCTTTTCATATTCTCCGGATTCAGATAATCACTTCTCTGCATAATATACACCTCCTATTTTTCTGCCCTTATCATCGAATGTCTGACGCCATTTTCTCCCAAGCTTCCCATCATCTCATCAAATTCTGTAAATGCCACGCCTAACTCTCTGATATTTTGGGCCTCCTTATCTAACATAAGCCCAATCTTGGAAATCCTCTCCTGAGAGCTTTCATACGCAGACTTTCCTTTTTCATTGGCAGCCAAGGTCGTTCTTGTATCCTGCGGCGACAGGGAGACCTTTTGCAAATACGCCGCCGCACTTTTTACCTGAGCCGCATCCTCCTTTACTCTTCCTTGATTTATATAAATTCTGTCTGACATACTTTCTCTATCTCCTAATCTGTTTATAAAAAAACATTCATACGTTTTCACTTCCCCTAGTGTACTATCCATATTTCGGGAGCCGTATCCTTTGACAGATACCATTTCGGAAGAGAAGTCCGTCTCCAAACTTCGGCAGCTCTCTTACGCTTGATACAGGAAAAATTGGCACCATTCCCTGAGAACTTAATACCAGACCATTTGCCGCTTGCTTTACCAACCTGTCCATACTGCTCATTCCCCTTGATTTTGCGGCATGAATGGTTATAATACAGACAATCCCAAGAGTCGCTCCCTCCTTTATAAGCGCAGCCGACTGCTCCAAATCTTCCTTCATAAACTCCGTATAATCATCCAAATCATCGATAAATATGGTATAAAACGGCAGCTCTCCCATCAGCTCTTTAGGGGATAAATTCTTACACTCTCCAAGTCTCTTTTTCAGAAACTTCCGCCTGTCTTCCACTTCTTCTGCCATTTCCTTCAAAAACAGAGCCTTCTCTTTACATCCTTCCACGTACAAGACATTGGGATTCCGGCCATAATGATACAGCTCCATATCCCTGGAATCGAAGATGCAGGTTCTTCCTTTTAAAATTGCCTGCTCTGCTATCACACGCAGGATATTCGTCTTTCCTGTCCCTGTGTTTCCTACGATTGCAAATAACCCTGCTGACTTATCAAACCCCTTTCCTGTTACTTCTTCAATCTTTAGTCCCACCAGATAGTCGTTTTCATCACAGGGGTAACTACGCAGCATAGATGCGAAAAGCTCTTGCGGCAATACCGGAATATGAGGCGCTTCCTTGCCGCAAAATCTCTCTCGTATATTTTGTATCATTGTCTTTAACGACTTACTGTACGCAGCTTTGTCTTTGCAGGACGCCATGGTATAGATCTGCGCTTCATGTATCTCGTCGCCGCCTGTCAGGACACGTCCTTTAATATCTGACTGTTTAAACGTTCCTCTTCCCACCGCAAGAATAGTTTCATTTTCATCAAAATGGTAGCCGGCTATCTTATTCTTAAAATTATTCAATGTGGCATGTCGGACTGCACTGATTCTTGTGGACGTCGCTGCCGTATAAATTCCAAGGCCCATCCCGTCCCTTGTAAGCTTTGTAAAAAATTCTTCTTCCTCAATCCCCATCTCCTTCACCACATCAAACTGGTCTATCGCTACAATCACAGTCTTTAACGCCTTCCCGGACAATTCCCTATATGCCAGTGGAGAAGACGCCGCATATTTTGAAAACAGCCTTTTTCTGGCTGTAATTTCTTCTGATATGAGTTTCTTGAATTTCCAATACCGCTCTTCATCGTCCGCGGAAATATAGTCCGCAGTATGAGGCAGCTCTCTTAAAGGCATACATCCCTGATTCCCATAATCCAGAATATAAAAATTCACATCCTCTACATCATAAGAAAGAGCAATACTTGTGAGCACCGTTGTCAAAAAGAGAGTCTTCCCAAAGCCAGAGGATGCCGAAAACAAAAGATTACCGTCCTTCTCAAAATGATGTTCTAAATTCTTCTGCTCTTGAAGCTTAGGAATATCCATTACCCCTATTACCACCGAAAGCGGTTTTGAGTCCCTTCTCACACAAGGTTCCTGCACATTCTTTGTAACAATCGGGCTGACCAGCATCTTTTGAAGCGGAGGCAGCCACGGTTTCCTGACCTCCGACTCCTGACTCTCTTCAAAAACCTTCCTGATCTGCCTTGTCACAGCCTCCAGTTGTGTCTGACTCGTATCGTATTCTCCTTCCCTGCCGCTTAAATCCCGATTGACCAGATCCCCCTGCCCCAGTTCATTTACCACATAGACCCTCTCATCCTTTTCACCGGTATCTTCTTTAGATTCCCTGTAGGCTGCCCCACTGAAAGCAGACTGGAATAACTCATAAGTCTCATTATTTCCCACCTTGAGATAGGCTCTCCCGGGCAAAGTGATCGTGGCAGCGTCCGCTGTCTTCAAGACTTCCTTACTATCGCTTTCATTCTGCACCTTCAGACATAGCTTGAATCTGCTGTTGCTCCAAATCTGTTCATCTATGATACCGGCCGGTTTCTGTGTGGCCAGAATGAGATGGACTCCAAGACTTCTTCCAATGCGTGCCGCTGATACAAGCTCCTTCATAAATTCCGGCTGCGCCTTCTTTAATTCTGCAAATTCATCGCAGATAATAAAGAGATGGGGAATCGGCTCTTTTGCCGTCCCTTTCTTGAACAGTCTCATATATCCATTGATATGGTTTACACCAAAATCTCTAAATGTTCTCTGTCTCCTTGACAGCTCTGCCTTTACAGAAGCCAGGGCGCGCATACTTCCATTACCCTCCAGATTCGTAATCGTTCCTAAATGATGGGGAAGAGTACGAAACATATCCGCCATTCCGCCTCCCTTATAATCAATCAACAGAAATCCCACCTCATAAGGATGAAAATTTACCGCCAAAGAAAGAATGTAACTTTGTATCAGTTCTGATTTCCCCGAGCCTGTCGTTCCGGCCACCAGACCATGAGGCCCATGGGCTTTTTCGTGCAGGTTCAAAAATAATATATCCTTTGCAGAGCGCAGTCCTACCGGAACGGACAGTGACTTGTGGGATTGACTGCTTTTCCATCTATTCTGAATCTCTAACTCTTCCGGACGCCGTACACCATACAGTTCAAAAAAAGTGACGCTCTTGGGAATGCAGCCGGTAACTCCCTGTTCATGTTCCAGTACGCTCAAATCTCTTGCTAACCATTCAAAGTCTATATTGGACGCCATGTCAAAGTTAATCTTCTGTTTTACATACTCTCTTTCCTCCAAAAGCAGCGTCCCTTCCCTGGAATTTTCCAAAATCAGGACTGTTGCTATGTATTCCGGGAGATTCGCATGAAGATAACCGGTATAAATCACAGAAAATCCCAACTGTTTTCCATCCATACGCAGATATTCCATAATCCCATGGTCCATAATCCAGGAAGGCTCGTCAATCAGAAACAGATACCACGGCAGATACCTTGTGTCCTTATTTCCTTCTTTCAGACATTCTGCTCTCTCCTTCAATATCTGACTCATGCTGCCCAACACCAAATCTCTGGTTCGCTCTGAATGGACCAGCCCTGATATATTCATGGGTTCCAGATGTGTGTGGGGAAGCCAGCGCATCCAGGAAAAGCGATTCTCATATTTCCAGTCATAGATTACACTCATTCGAAGATCGTGATAGCTCTGAAAAAATGCTGCCTGCGCCGCCAGTATTCCAAGCTGCCTGTGCAGAGCTTCCTTCTCCCCTGCCATCCCCAGATGGGCCCGTTTCAGCTCAATGACCTTCG
>CATLIP010000006.1 GCA_949957035.1 uncultured Lachnospiraceae bacterium | reverse complement strand
TTAGAAAACCGGTCGATGATATAATCCAGCTCAATCATACGCTCCAAGGTCCCGTTCACCACTCTCGTGATAAACGCTCGTTCCTGTTTTTCCAAATATTGATACTGGTCTAAGGCATTCTTAACGGCAATATGACTATACTCGCCGTCGCGGGTAATCTGCAGCAAAATATCCAGAATCAATTCACGTGTATTTGTGGATTGTTGCATGAATACGTCCTCCGCTTTAAAATAAACTGCCGGCTTTACCTTCTCCGGTTATTCGCCAGCAAGATAATCCTCAAAAGCTGTAACGCCGCGGAAACAGCGCCTGCAACGTAAGTGAGGGCCGCCGCAAACAGAACCTTCGTCGTCGCGTTGACCTCATCCTCAGAGAGGATAGTGCTGCCGCCTAAAATGCGACTCGCACGGCTTGATGCGTTAAACTCTACCGGGAGTGTCACAATCTGGAATAAGACTGCCAGTGAAAAGGCCAGAATACCCAGATTCAGAAACAGTATGGAGGAACGGCTGCTAAAAAGCAGGCCGATTAAAATCAGCGGCCATGCAATGGCGCTTCCGAAATTCACAACCGGCACTAAAGCCCCTCTAATCTGAAGCGGAACATAGCCTGTGTCATGCTGAATTGCATGTCCGCACTCATGGGCCGCAACTCCAAGGGCCGCAACAGACGCAGAATTATAGGTTGCATCCGACAGACGCAGCACTTTTGAGCGCGGGTCATAATGGTCCGTCAAATCTCCCGGGATATGCTCTACCTGCACATCGTAGATACCTGCGCTCCTTAAGATCTGCTCCGCCGCCTCCCGGCCTGTCATTCCGGAATGATTCCTGACCTTGGAATACTTGCTAAACGTAGACTTCATCTTCGCTGACGCCAGCAGACAGATTACAAGTCCGATTACAACCAGTATATATGTGGAATCTATACCGTAATACATAAAGATACACCTCCTGAAAACTCACTTATTTCAACAACATATACAGAGTATTATATATGAAAAACAGGTAAATTACCTGTTTTTCATATAAATTTAACAATTATTAATGATTTCCTAAAATCAATCCCTCTTTCATGGAATATCCCCGAAGGAATGCGTCCGCCTCCATCCGCTTCTTTCCCGGTATCTGCAGCGTTAGCACCTTGAGAAGCCCCTGCCCTGTCTGAACGCAGAAGCCGTCCTTTTCGACCTTAACTACCGTTCCGGGTCTTTCTCCTGTTTCCGTCTCAAGAACCTGGGCCTCCCAGATTTTCATCACCTTTCCCTCCCAGTCTGTGTAAGCGCTGGGCCAGGAATTTAATCCCCGAATCAGCCGCTCAATGGAGACGGCCTTCTGATTCCAATCTATATCTCCCAAACTCTTATCCAGCATCCTTGCATATTCCGTAGGGCTCTCTTTCTGAGGCTGTGGTTTTATGGTTCCCTCCTCCAAGGCTTTCAGCGTACGCACGCAAAGCAGGGCGCCTTCCCGGGCAAGCTTGTCATGGAGACTTTCTCCCGTCTCCTTTTCATCAAGCACGACCTCTGTCTTCATCAGCATATCCCCTGTGTCCAGACCTTCGTCCATCTGCATGGTGGTAACGCCGGATACCTTTTCTCCATTGATGACCGCCCACTGAATCGGCGCCGCCCCTCTGTATTTGGGAAGCAGGGACGCATGGACATTGATACACCCATAAGGGGCAAGCTCTAAGATTTCCTTGGGTAAAATCTGACCAAACGCCACAACTACGATAACGTCTGCCCGATATTTTTTCAATTCTTCGATACACTCCGGCGCGCGCACCTTCCTGGGCTGAAATACCGGGATCTGGCGCTTCACAGCGATTTCCTTCACAGGCGTATACTGCATCTTTCCGCCTCGTCCCTTCGGCTTATCGGGCTGCGTCACCGCAAGCACTACCTCATGGCCCGCCTCAACCAGCGCTTCCAATGTCCCCACAGAAAAATCCGGAGTTCCCATGAAAATAACTCTCATCTACTCATCCTCCTCATATACCGCATCATGAAGGCCGCCTTCTACCATCTCCACATACATCTTTCCTTCCAGATGGTCAATCTCATGGCAGAACGCTCTTGCCAGAAGCTCCTCCCCTTCCATCTCAATCTCTTCCATATCCTCCGTAAAAGTCCGAATCCGGACATAATTAGGTCTTGTCACAGTCCCCGCTTTTCCCGGGACGCTTAAACATGCCTCTTCCCCTGTCTGTTCCCCTGACGCCTCTAAAATCTCCGGGTTAATCAATACGATCGGACCGTCTCCAATATCAATCACCACAATCTTCTTCAATATCCCGACCTGGGGGGCTGCAAGCCCTACCCCCTGTGCCTCATACATGGTATCCAGCATATCGTTGATTAAAATTCTGTTGCGCAGCGTCATCTTTGTCACATCTTTACATTTCTTAGTGAGAACCTCGTCTCCCAGCTCCCTTATCTTTCTTATCGCCATGGTCTGCTCTCCTCTCATTTTTCTTCTAAATAATATATACAAAGGCCTCTAAAATACATTCATCGGATTAAAATCAAACTGAATCCTCATAGTCTGAAAACCTTTATTGATCTCAATATACTGCTCCATCCGATTCTTCAGCTCTATCAGGAGCCGGTAGTCTCTTCCCTTCAGGTACAGTACTCTTCGATACACATCGCTGACCTTCGCCACATAGGGACTAGCCGGTCCGATAATCTTAAGAACTCCTTTTCTGTCAACTCTGAGTGCAAACTCTCTCAGATATTTTGCCGCAGTCTCGAGCAGCTTCTCATCCGGTCCGAGCATAAGAACCGCCAATAACTGCTCCACCGGCGGATATCCCATCAGTTTCCTGTACTCCATCTCATCAGAAAAGAAGCCTTCATAATCCTGGGCCGCGGCCCTCTCAATGCTGTAATGCTCAGGGCTGTAGGTCTGAATCACAACCTCTCCCCTGCTCCTTCCTCGTCCAGCACGTCCCGCCGCCTGCGTAAGAAGCTGAAAGGTCCGCTCTGCCGCCCGATAATCACCGGAATACAGAGACATATCTGCCGCCAGGATTCCTACCAGAGTCACGTTCGGGAAATCATGCCCCTTCACAATCATCTGTGTCCCTATCAGAATATCCGCCTCTTCGCTGGCAAATGCTTCTAATATCTTCTCATGCCCGTCCTTTGTTCTGGTTGTATCCATATCCATTCTAAGCACGCGCGCTTCAGGGAACTTTTTCTTCACCAATTCCTCAATCTGCTGCGTTCCGGCCCTGAAGCCGCCCATATACTGAGAGCCGCAGGAAGGACAGACATTTACCTGAGGCTCCTCGTGACCACAGTAATGACACACCATCTTACCGCCCTTGTGCGCCGACAAAGAAACATCGCAATGAGGACATTTTACTACATATCCGCAAGACCTGCAAGAAACAAAACCTGCATATCCTCTGCGATTCAAAAATAGCATGACCTGCTCATGCCTTTCAAGCCTCAAATCTATCAGATTTTTCAGACGGTCGCTTAAAATGGAACGGTTTCCCGCCTTAAGTTCTTTTCTCATATCTTCCACATAAACCTTGGGAAGCTCCCCTTCTCCTGCACGTTTTCTTAGCTTTAGGAGCTGAAACCGCCCGCACTGGCAGGCATAAAATGCTTCCAGGGAGGGAGTTGCCGAACCCAGCACTACGCTTGCGCCCTCTCTTTGAGCCCGCTCTATGGCCGTCTCTCTGGCATGATACCTAGGCGTCTGCTCGCTCTTATAGGCAGATTCATGCTCCTCGTCAATCACTATCAGACGAAGACGCTTAAATGGTGTGAACAGCGCGGAGCGGGGACCAATCATCACATCCACCTGGCCGGACTTCACCCTCTCCATCTGGTCGTAACGCTCCCCTGGAGACATCCTTGAGTTAAGGACAGACACCCGCTCACCGAATCTTCCATAGAAACGCATCACCGTCTGATATGTGAGAGCAATCTCAGGAATCAGGACGATGGCCTGCCCCCCTTCCTTAAGCACTTGGGCAATCATTTCCATATAGACTTCTGTCTTTCCGCTTCCTGTGATTCCATAAACCAGATAAGTCTTTCGAATCCCTCGGCTATAGTCTTCCCGAAAAACATTGACTGCATGTTTCTGTTCCGCCGTAAATTCCGGGGTCTCTCTGCCTTGATTCTTATGTCTGATGGGATTGCGGAACACCTTCTCGGATTCCAGTACAAGAATCTTCTGCTCCTCCAACGCCCGGACCACCGTTTTGGTCACATTCATTTTTTTTGTTAATAGGTCATAATCCTGCTCAGGCTGGTCAAGGAGCGCGGCTAAAAGCCTTGCCCGAGCCTTCTGGTTTTTATGGAGAAATGTCTCTAACTGCCTTTTTCCTGCCTCTTCACTGAGCAAAAGGCGTATACGCCTTTTCTCCCGTGTCTTCTCCTGTTTCTTGATGGGAATGACTGTTTTCAACGACTGAATCATGGTTCCGCCGTAATGCTCCTTCATCCACGCCGCAAGCAAAACCAGCTTCGCTTCGATTGCAACGCTGTTTTCCGCCACGCGAAGAACCCTCTTCATTTTCCTTTCATCGTATCCCGGTCTATCGGAAAAACCAATCACATAGCCATGGATTTCCTTATTACTTTTTCCAAAGGGAACAACGACCTCCATTCCAATCTGAAGCACCCCTTCAAGTTCTGAAGGGATGCCGTATTGAAATATCTTATCCAGTTTTTCATGGGTAATATCTACGATTATATCAGCGTACATGTTCTTCCAACACTTCTTTTATAAGATTGCGGTCGTCCATATCATATTTCACACCTTTGATTTCCTGATATGTCTCATGCCCCTTGCCTGCCAGAATAATCACATCCCCCGGTCTGCCGTGTTCAATCGCATAGCGGATTGCCTCTTTCCTATCGCAGATAGAAATGTATTCTCCGTCCGTCCTCTTTATACCGGTGATAATATCGTCAATGATGGCATTCGGCTCCTCAAACCGGGGATTGTCTGACGTGATAATCGTAAAATCTGACATTCTCCCCGACACTTCCCCCATCTCGTACCGTCTCGTCCGCGAACGGTTGCCGCCGCACCCGAAAATCGTCACAATCCGCTCCGGATGATAGTCCCGCAGCGTATGAAGCAGGCTCTCAAGGCTCATGGCGTTATGTGCGTAATCAATCATCATGGTAAATTCGTCCGACACCTTCACCATCTCAATACGTCCTCTCACCTTTGCCACCTTCAACGCTTTCTTGATATCCTCAGCCGGGACGTCAAAATGCCTGCATACTGCAATGGCTGTCAGCGAGTTGTAGACGCTGAAATCTCCCGGAATATCGATTTCCACGTCAAAATCCATCAATCCATTTACATGATAACGGACTCCAAGATATCCTGGTCTTGTAATATGTTCAATGGCTGCAGCCCGCAAATCTGCCTTTTCAGACATTCCAAAGGTCTCAACCTGACATGTGGCATTCTTAAACACGTCTTGGTACCATGGGTCATCCACATTAGCGATTCCAAGCTTACACTGAGTAAAAAGAAGTCCCTTACAGCGTTTGTAATCCTCAAAATCCTTGTGTTCGTTGGGACCAATATGGTCCTCCCCTAAATTCGTAAAGATTCCAATCTCAAAGGGAATACCGGCTGTTCTGTGAAGCATAAGCCCCTGAGAAGAAACCTCCATCACTACACTGTCACACCCTGCTTGAACCATCTGGGCAAAATACTGATGAATTGTGTAGGATTCCGGCGTCGTGTTGTTGGCCGGTATGGATTGATCTCCGATAATTGCCTCGATGGTTCCGATTAACCCTACCTTGTGTCCCACACCTTCCAGAATGGACTTCACCATGTAGGTGGTGGTGGTCTTTCCCTTGGTTCCCGTAATTCCGATAATCTTAAGTTTGTCTGCCGGATAACCGAAGTACGCTGCCGACATAAGCGCCAAGGCGTATCGGGTATCCTTTACACGAATAACCGTAACCCCATCTAATGCCTCCACCTCTTTCTCTGTAATCAGCGCCTTTGCGCCTTTTGCCGCGACCTCCCCGGCATACCTATGCCCGTCGGACACAGCGCCGCTGATACAGACGAATACGCTGCCTTCCGTCACCTTTCGGGAATCGTTCATTAACTCTGTGACTTCAATATCATCGCTTCCCCTGACAACTTCATATTCCAAATGCTCTAACAACCGGGTTAATTTCATTGTGAAGTACCTCCTGTTATCCTGTCTTTCTATCATATCCCTTACTTTCTCTCTGTTACAAAGTCAAATGCCTGCGGCATACTTAAACTTTACGTATATACGCATCCTCTCTGCGCCAAAAGAATTGTATCATACTTCTGATTATTTTTCTACAACAGAAGTATTTAATAATGCATTACTATTGATTTTATGCTATACTGAAACTTACATGAATGTACAATAGAATATATTTAAGAAAAGGGGAATTTTTTTTATGAGAGCATACGAACGTCTATTAAAGTATGTGGTTGTGCGAACACCGAGCGATGAGAACAGCGAAACGGTTCCTTCCTCTAACTGTCAGTTCGACCTTGCCCGTCTGCTGGAAAAGGAGATGCAGGAATTAGGGCTTACCGATGTACGCCTTGATGAGCAGTGCTATCTGTACGGGAAACTGCCTGCAACCGAAGGACTGGAAGATAAGCCTGCAATCGGCTTCATAGCCCATATGGATACGGTGGCAGATTTCTGCGACCATGAGATTAAACCTATACTTACCGAGAATTATGACGGAAAGGAATTGGCTCTGGGGGACAGCGGCCTTGTATTAAGCCCGGATAATTTCGGACATCTTAAGGAGCTTGCGGGGCGTACCCTGATTACCAGCGATGGGACGACCATTCTGGGCGCAGACGACAAGGCAGGAATCGCTGAGATTCTTACTATGGTGGAGCGGCTTAAGCAGGAACAGATTCCGCATGGTCCTATTTGTGTGGCATTTACCCCGGACGAAGAGGTAGGTACGGGAGCCTCCCATTTTGATGTGAAGGCCTTCGGCGCGGACTATGCTTACACGCTGGACGGCGACACAGAGGGCGAGATTCAGTATGAGAACTTCAATGCGTGCAAAGCTCGGTTTGATGTGAAGGGCTTCAACGTACATCCCGGCTCCGGAAAGGACACTATGATTAATGCAAGTCTTGTAGCCATGGAGATTAATTCTCTTCTGCCGGGTATGGAGACCTGCCGGGGCACAGAAGGATACGAAGGCTTCTACCATCTTATGAGTATGTCTGGCGAATGTGCCAAGGCGCAGTTGAATTATATCGTCCGGGATCACTGCAAGGAGTTTTTTGAGGCCAGAAAGCGGACTCTCCAACTGATTGAGAAGAATCTGAACGAGAAATGGGGCGAAGGGACGGTTACCCTTACCATTACCGAGCAATATAAGAATATGGCGGAGATTATTGCAGACTGTATGCATTTGATTGACAATGCCAAGACTGCCTGTGAAAACGCGGGGGTAACGCCTCTTGTAATTCCGATTCGCGGGGGTACGGACGGGTGTCAGTTAAGCTTCAAGGGTCTGCCCTGCCCGAATCTTGGAACCGGAGGACACGCTTACCATGGGCCTTATGAGCATATCACTGTGGAAGGAATGGATAAGAGCGTGGATGTAGTGCTGGAATTGGTGAAACTGTACGCGAAGTAAGAGGATAATACTTGTGTTAGAGTAAAAAAGAAGAACAGAAGTTCCAAAAAGGGGCAGACATGACTCATGAAGGTCACATCTGCCTCTTTTATTCCTGCTATTTATTTTTCCAATTACCGTTTCTCCTATTATTGCGCTCGCACTAACACGCTTTCCCTATCACCACTTTCTTACCACAAAATGCAAAGCCATATTTCCGGATTCGGTCTTCTGATACGCCTTTGGCCTCAAGATATGGATTCCCCTTGAATGTTGCATGAAGCAGACTACGGATGAACATCATCAATTCTTCCCAGTATCCATCTACATAGGCTTCTTGCATAAACTTTTTTTACTTTTCATAATACTATAGTCCAGCCTTTTTATATTTCTTCTTTGAAGCCTTCGCCTACTACCTCGTTTGATTCCATGATAATCGTAAACGCCAAGGGGTCGATTTGACGCACCATCTTCTTGATAGCGTACATCTGTTTGTTGTTGCAGGCGCACATGACAACGTCTTTGTTTTTCTTCGAGTAACTCCCGGTTCCTTTGAGGATGGTGGAGCCTCTCCCTGAGTACTCGTCAATGGATTTTGCGACCTCGGCTCCGTGTTCTGTCACGATTAGGGTCATTTTCCCTTCATCGACGCCGTAAAGAATGCGGTCCATCACGATTGCCATAAGGTAGGTTACGATAATTCCGTAGATAAATCCGTCAATGTCTTTGAATACGATTAAACTTCCCAAGATGATTGTGGTCGTATCCAGTACGAAGGTGATGATTCCCAGGGAAAAGTGGGGCTTTACCTTCTTGATTGCCACACTGATGAAGTCCTGACCGCCGGTTGAGGAACCCCGCATGAATACGATTGCATATCCCGCGCCCCCAAGCACGCCCATGCAAAGCGCTGCCAACCGCCGGTTGCCGTCGTATACCGGGAACATGGGGGCGATGTAGTCCAGGAAAACGGAGGATATAATCATTGTTTTTACTGATTTCAGGAAAAAGGTTCTGCCAAGGAACTTATAGCAGAATATGGCTACAGGAACATTTAACAGTAAGGTTCCGGCTCCCACAGGAAGTCCGAACAGGTGGTAGAGGATGATGGCGATTCCTGAGAAACCTGCTACGGGGAAATTGGCGTTCAATGCGAAGTTATAGATGCCGACCGCGATTAACATACTTGCTATAATATCGACGATAAGGTCGATTCCCAGTTCTTTCCATTTGATTTGATACTTCATTTTTATAAAACCTCCTTATGAAAACTAAAAGAAAAAGAGCAGCTGCAAACTATAAATTATAATTCGCAGCTGCTCTTATGATTATTAGTATATCTGTGGGAAATGGTTTTGTCAACTGTTAGACATCATGTACAGCTTTGACGCTTAAATTTATGATTACAACACATAATAATAGTTCTCCTGGTACTCCTTTCCCGTCCCTTTATTATGGGTCCGGCGCAGACTTTTCCCGTCTAATTCCCCGCGGCTGCTGCAAAGCTGAGTCCCGTCTATAATCACCTGCCAGTATTTTCCCCTGATACGCATGTCTTCAAATACTCGGCTACGCAGCAATCTGCGGCATAGACAGTTGATCACCTCCTGCAGGTTTTCTGGCTCCAGTTTTTCCAGATACCGGTTAATCGTTTCCCAATAAGGCAATTCATCCACTACGGCTTCTTCTTTGCACAACGTCCAGACATTTTTTATCATGATTTCCGAATTGAATTCTTCACTTGTTTTCCGCATACTGCTGATGTAAAATAAAGAAGAAAGAATACGGGTCATGAGAAGTATCACACCCGGATAAGTAATATAACTTTGATTCCGGGGATCTGGTAGTTGTTTTAATAATGGCAAAAGATCTGGAAAATGATGTCGGATCAGCTTAGCTAATTCGCAGGCAAGGTGAAACTGTTCCAGGTGTTCCCTGGCCTCTCTTCTTGTAATCTTTATTCTTGCTTCATGGTAAAATCTCCTCCCTTTTATGGGTAGTGCGAAAAAATAGTTTGTTGCTAATTCTATTATCTCGTATTATCCCGTAAAATGGGAGGTTTTTTATGATTTTTTTTAAGCGTCAAAGCTGTCCGTTAATGCAAACCGTTAGAGTAATCGAAACTAGTGGATTTTTTTGTGTGTTTGAAACTTAAACCTAAAAAACAGTATGTTTTTCAGCGGCCTCCGCTTGAAGTGGGGGTGATGATTAGTGAAATCATAATTATCTTCTTTTCATAAACTATCACTCATCTAAAAGAGCAATAAGCTTTTCTTTAAATATCTTACTGTCTGTTTCGGTAGCAACATAGAAGTTGTAATTATCAAAGGTTACCTGAGAGTCGTAGCCGTAACCTTCCTTGTACAGAATTACCTGCCCGTACGCTTCATTGTCGTCCGTCATAACGCTTGCGTGGCAGGGTTGGGTCTTTTTAAGATAATCGTCCCACAGTACGCAAGCCATAGCGACTCCGTCGGCATCATCGGCAATCGGTAAGCCTCTTGTTTCTGTATTAAATTCTATCAGTCCGCTGAAGGCTTTGGCGAAGAATTCCGACAGTCCGCCTTTTTTCTCCAGCTCGTCAAGCTCTTCCTTGGAAAATTTAGTTTCTTCAGGAAGCATATCGAAGCCGATTGCCGTAATCGCCACACCCGAATCAACCAGCACCTTGTACGCCTCGGCGTCATGATAAACATTGAACTCCGCAACAGGCGTTGCGTTGCCAGATCCAAAGCCTGCGGTTCCCATTGACCAGTATTTCTTGACGCGCTTCATCGTTTCGGGATCTTTGTCAAAGGCGAGCGCAAGATTGGTGACGGGACCGAGAGCGACAATTTCCACCTCGTCGGGATTCGCCTTTACCGCTTCAACGATAAAATCAACAGCGCCCTTATCCTCAGCTTTTCGCGTGGGATGAATCAAGTCTTGATCCCCCATACCATCCTTGCCGTAAACGCTGAAGGTTTCACGTTCCTTGCCGGTATATGTAGTAGAAGCGCCTGCATAAACAGGGGCGTCGCTGCCCGCCATTTCCAGCGTCATCAACGCGTTTTTGACTGCCTGATCGAGACTGACGTTTCCTGCGGAAACTGTCACGCCAAGAATATCAATGTTTTTAGCCTTTGCCGCTATAATCAATGCGGAGGCGTCGTCGCCCGCGGTGTCGGTATCAATAATGATTTTTCGCTTTTGCTGCGGTTCGTCAAACGCTTGAGTGGTTTCTGCAATTGTTGTAGCCGTTTCCATTGTCTGCGAATTATCCTTGACGCCGCAGCCGTTCAAGGAAAGGGCGCTCACAAACAGCATAACGGCAGAAAGAATTACGCTAACCGAACGATTGAATATCAACTTCATTTTAACTTACATTCCTTTCATTATGATTTGTATATTATAACAGGAATATAAAAAATAATCCACCATAATTTCTAAGAACCAGTTCTGACGCTTAAAGTTATGTTTACTCTCTCAAGGCAATCTGGATTTGGTGTTAGTATATAAGCGTGGACAGGAAAAGTTGAACACTCCTCTTTAGTCTCTTTTACTTTCACTCCAACTTTGATGTAATACAGAGAGCCGCTTACCATGTACGGGCGCTCAAGGACCTGAACTGAGCCACTGTAGTAATATGTGAATTCAGGCCGCCATCCACCGTTATGATCTGCCCCGTAACATATGCACTTTCATCGGAGCCTAAGTAAACACAGGCATGGGCAATATCTTCAGGGCATCCGTAGCGGTTGACCATGATATTGTCGAGGAAAATGTCTTTCATGTCCTGAGGAATATACCGATCGTTCTGAGGAGTAACAATCAGGCCAGGGCGCACGCAGTTACAGCGGATATTTTTTTTGCCGTATTGCAGCGCTACCGACTGGGTAAGCATGTTCACACCGGCTTTTGCGCACGAATAGGCCGTAGATCCAAGGTCCCCTCCGCAGGAAGCCATAGAACCGATATTGATAATGGAGCCGCCTCCATCATTTTCCAACATGTGAGGCAGAGCGCACTTGATGGTATAAAAAATTCCCCGCAAATCACTCTGAAAAATATCGTCCCACATTTCGATTGTCAATTCATCCACTCTGCCGTCAGGCAGCCCTACATTCGCCGCATTATTTACCAATATGTCAATTCTGCCATATTTTTCTATTGTGTCCGTGATCAAGCTTTCTATACTGGAAGGATCGGCAATATCCAGAGAGTGGAAAAAAGCTTCACCGCCCTCTCTGCGAACAGCCTCTACAACAGTCTGTCTCCATCTCTTTTTCACACGATAACCGCTGACTACGATTTTAGCGCCTTCGGCAGCGTAAGCACGGGCGATGCCGAGACCTATTCCGCTGCTAGAGCCGGTGACTATAGCAACTTTGTCTTTTAATCTGCTCATAACCAAAATCTCCTCTGATTCTTTTCTTTCATTGTACTGTTATAAATTCTATATTGTCAAGTTCAAAAGACCAACAAGGAAAGTCATCAGTCTGTTGCTTCTTCCTCCTTTTTCATGTTATACTGAGTGATATAAACATCCGCCGGGAAAAACGGCCTTAGAAAGGAGCGAAAAGATATGGGGGTTTACCTTCACAGCAAAAAACCATATCTGCTATTTCAGGAAACAGCCTCTTCTACCTATTTTGTTGATAAGTCTGAGATTATAAAAGATCTGATACCATTAATTGAGCATACACTCCCTGTATCCGGCAGCATTTTGAAGGAACGCGGTAAAGAACATAAATATATATGTATTACCAGACCGCGCCGTTTCGGAAAAACTGTCATAGCCAATATGATTGCCTCTTATTTTGGAAAAGGAGCCGACAGTCTCTGTGTTTTTCAGGATCTCAACATATCTTCTTATAGCTGGTTTGAGAAACATCTGAATAAACATAATGTCGTTCACATCTCGTTTAATGAACTGCCCGACGAATGTACTACTTATACACAGTACATTTCCCGGATAAAAAGGAGGCTGCTAAGCGACCTCATGCAGGCTTTCCCCGATACAGGTATCGCTAAGGATGATTCTTTGTGGGATGCATTTAACCGTATTATCGAATTTGGAAATGGAGAAAAATTTATTTTTGTTCTGGATGAATGGGATTTTATCTTTCACAGAAGATTCGTTACTTCTGAAGACCAGGCTGCATACATTGATTTTCTCAGCAATCTTTTGAAAGACCAGCCTTATGTGGAACTGGCTTATATGACTGGAATACTTCCCATTGCCAAATATTCGAGCGGCTCGGAATTAAATATGTTTTTTGAATATACGATGGTATCGAAGGAAAAATACAGTGATTATTTTGGATTTACCGAGGAGGAAACCGACGTCCTCTATCAACGCTACCTTTCCCTTGAAAAGAAACGGAATGTAAGCCGCAGAGGGTTGGCATTATGGTATAACGGTTATCAGACAAAGACTGGAAAGAAACTGTACAATCCCCGCTCTGTAGTCGGGGCATTAAGCGATAATCAGCTAGGAAGCTACTGGACAAGCTCCGGGCCCTATGATGAACTCTTCTATTATATCAATGCAAACACAGACGCCGTGCGAGACGACCTCGCGCTGATGATAAGCGGAAACCCGGTACCTGCAAATGTTCAGGAATACGCTGCAACATCCATGAATCTAACCACCAGAGATGAAATATTCTCTGCAATGGTTGTTTACGGATTTTTAAGTTATGAGGATGGTTATGTTTCTATCCCCAACAAAGAACTGATGGACAAATTTGCCGATATGATACGCAAAGAGGCTTCTCTCGGGTATGTTCACAGACTTGCGAAAGAATCGGAACGAATGCTTTCTGCCACAAAAGCCATGGATACCGACACTATGGCAGAGATACTGGAATATGCCCATAACACAGAAAGTCCCCTGTTAAGCTATAGTAATGAGGCTGAACTGGCCTCCGTCGTCCGGCTGGTCTATCTATCAGCAAGGGACACCTATTATATGGAACAAGAAGATAAAGCAGGAACAGGCTATGTTGATTTTATCTTTTACCCTGTCAGGAAAAATGATGACTGCATCATTCTTGAACTAAAGGTGGCGCATACTGCCGAAGACGCAATCCGTCAGATTAAAGAACGCGGCTATGCGCTTCGGTTTCAGGGCAAACTCGGTGAGCAGCAGCAATATACGGGACGGATTCTGGCAGTTGGAATTGCTTATTTCAAAAAGGATAAAAAGCATAGATGCAAGATAGAGCTCCTGCGTGGCGCAGTTACAGCAAAAAGAGGCGGTAAGTACTAAACTACCGCCTGCTAACCTCTTCAAGGAAAGTATCGTCTTTATCTCCATACAGGTCATGAAACGTTTCTACAAACTTCTCCAGTATTCTTCTAATATCCAGATGTCCGTCAATAATAAATTGATTTTTTTCCTGCACGAAAATATTACAAAAATAATTTAGGTATTGAATTATTCTTCTTAGATATGTATAATAAATTTGCTGTTTAAGAAAAAATCGCAGAGTAACCTACTCTGCGATTTTTTCATGACAATCTATGATAAATGGACTGGTTAATTTTTATCAATCTGGACTTTTCAATAAATCCACTCTAATGATAACATAGATTCAGCATAAGAAAAAGGAAAGTGAGATTCTATGACTAAAAAAATAGCAGTAATCAACGACCTATCCGGCTTCGGGCGGTGTTCCCTCACTGCCGCAATCTCCGTCCTGTCCGCAATGGGCGTGCAGGCATGTCCTCTCCCCACAGCAATATTGACGGCTCAGACCGGATACCCAAGCTATTATTGCGACGACTATACAGACAAAATGGAATATTTTCGCAGTGAATGGGAAAACATGGGACAAAAGTTCGACGGTATCTATACAGGATTTGTTGCAAGTGAAAAGCAAATCCACCAGATTATGCATTTCCTTGACACATTCCGAAGCCCAAACACCTTCCTTCTGGTTGACCCTGTCATGGGAGACGACGGTAAACCCTACCCATTCTATACCCCCGCCCTCCTGGAACAGATGCGAAGATTAGCTTTACAGGCTGACATCATTACGCCAAACCTGACAGAATTATGCCTGCTAACAGACACAGACTGTCAATCACTGCCGACTAAATCCACTCCGGAGGAATTAATGGATGCAATCCAGAAAATGGGACAGAGCTTCTGCCAAAAAGGAGCGAAAAGACTAATCGTAACCGGAATCCGTTTCCAGGATAGGGAGGGTACGAAAAAGATGGGAAATCTTCTGGTCGATCGGAACGGTTCCTCCCTGTTTTCTTTCCCCTATGTGGGCGGAAGCTATTCCGGAACCGGAGACTTGTTCGCCTCCTGTATCGCGGCCGGCTCTGTCCGCGGCGATTCCCTTCCTTCTATTATAAAAATGGCAGGAGAATTTCTGGAGCTGGCGCTGCTTGATTCCGTCAAAGAAAATGTACCGCGCAACGACGGCGTAAACTATGAACAATATCTGTCTTTGCTTATCTAATGACTGTTCACAACAAAAGGCTGACGGAAAATGGTGTGTTTAAAACCCCATTTCCCGCCAGCCTCTGTATACTTTCTAAAATAAATCCGGCTCAAATACCCAAAAATTAAATCCCGCAGAACCAGAAACTAAACACCAGCTTCTTGCTCACATCAATCAGATACTCTGGATGCGTCTGTGACCCCCAGCTATCATCCCCCGCGATTCCCATCTGCGCTTTGGAAGCACGAATGACCGTATAGTGTACCTCCGGCAGTTCAAAGGGATGCATGGCATTCTCCAACTCATGAGGCGTATAGGGCAGCGCTGAGAAACACATTGGCCCGTTCTCAGAGGTCATTTCGAATCTCATGCCTCTGCCCTTGCGGTCTGTAACTTCTGCATAACGCACCTCTTCTTTATTACCGCACTCCTGGGGAACAATATATTCTGCCATGTTATCTTTTACAAGATTCTCATAAATACCAAGCTTGGCGCCCTTTTTGCGGTCCGCATAGGTCTCCGCAGGTCCAAGTCCGTACCATTTCACATGGTCATAATCTGCATCCAGCTTGAACATCATTCCAAACTCCGGCATATCCCCCAGCTCTTTTACCGGGTCATAAGAAAGGGTTGTCTTCACACGCCCGTCTCCATACACCTCATAGGATACGCGGCATTTTGCCGCCGGTACGGTACACAGATTATAGGTAAATGAAACTGTGGCGCTGTTTTTTCCTTCCTCAGCCTCCAACATACTCATTTTGAACAGCTCATCGCCCAATGCCTTATCAGAGATATACATACTCGCAATCTTCCACTGCGCATAGCGTGCCGGCATCTGATTCCCGCAGTCATTATCCACAGGCGCCCGCCAGAAGTTTGGCTTCGGTATGGATTTCAGCATCTCTTTTCCTGCAAATTTATAGGAAACCAATCCGCCCGACAGAACAGAGAACATCACCTCAAAATGCTCTCCGCGCACGCCGATATTGTGTAAGCTCCTGATTACCTTCACACCCTTGCCGCATACCTTTTCTTCCTTTTCCACCTGATATACGTACTGTCCGAACGCTGCCTCATGGCCTTTCTTCGCCCAGATATTGTCCTGCTTCAGACGGAAGGATACCGTAACGGCATACTCGCCCGGCAAGGTCTCCCGTGGAATTGGAAGCGTATACGTCTCCTGGCTAAGAGGCTCCACATGAGTCTCCAGCGCCGCCCGCCTGATTACATGGCCGTCTCTTGCCACCGTCACAAGGCACTCAAAGGTATCTGTATTGACAAACAGATTCTTATTAATAACCTTTACCTCAGTCCTTCCTACTTCTGCACTGATGTTCTGGTAATTGAATTTTACCTCCTGCATCTTAGGGGAAACCTCTCTGTTTCCGTACACGATTCCATTAGCGCTAAAATTATAATCCGTCGGACGCTCTCCGAAATCTCCGCCGTATGCCTGAAATTCTTTTCCGTAACGGTCTTTCTTGGAAATAGTCTGGTCGATATAATCCCAGATAAATCCGCCCTGGTACAGAGGCTCTGTGTCTGTCAAATCCGTATACTTGTGCATAGCTCCGCAGGAATTACCCATTGCGTGAGTATATTCACAGCAGATAAACGGTTTGCTTCTGTCATTTGCCAGAAATTCCTTAATTCCCTCCACAGATGTGTACATCTGGCTCTCCATATCGCTGGAGTCATTATAGCGGCGGTCATGATGTACCCCTTCATAATGAACCAGACGGTTCGGGTCTAACTTCCTGAAAAGCTGCGACATCTCATAGATATCCTTTCCCCCATAGGATTCATTTCCACAGGACCAAATCAGGATAGCCGGATGGTTCTTATCTCTCTGGTACATGGAATTTACCCGGTCCAGCATCATGCCAAGCCACTCCGGGCGGTCGTTTGGAACCACTCCTGAGTCGTCGCCCGTCAGCATGACCGTATCCCAGGTTCCATGGGATTCCAGATTATTCTCGTCAATCAGGTAGAAACCGTACTCATCGCAGAGACGATAGATTAAGGAGCCGTCCGGATAATGGCAGGTACGGATGGCGTTAATATTATTGCGCTTCATGGTCTCAAGGTCCTTTCGAAGCTCCGCCTCACTGACGCAGCGTCCGCTCACACAACTGAATTCATGACGGTTTACACCCTTGAACACGATTCTTCTTCCATTCAACGTCATGATACAATCCTTCATCTCAAACCTTCTGAAGCCGACCTTCTCGGGTATCACCTCCTGAAGGGTCCCGGACGCATCATAAATCTCAATAGTCAGGTCATAAAGATTCGGCTCTTCTGCGCTCCAAAGCGCCGGCCCGTCCACGGTCCAAGAGCGTGAAACCTCCGCTTCCAGTTCCAGTTCTTCTTCGATAAACGTCTTGCCCTCCTTTGTAAGGCGAATCACCGCCTTGCCTGCTGCTCTTTCTGACGAAATCATGTCCAGACGGATATCAAACGCCGCTTTCTTTAAAGATTCATCCGGTATGGCACAGACTTTCAAGTCACGCACATGTACATCCGGTATCGTATACAGATATACATCCCTGTAAATACCTGAAAAACGGTAAAAATCCTGGTCTTCGCACCAGCTTGAGGCTGTCCATTTGAACACCTGCGCAGCCAGCTTGTTCTCTCCTTCCACCAAATAATCTGTCAGTTCAAATTCTGACGGGGTAAAGGAATCTTCGCTATATCCTACGAAAGTTCCGTTTAGCCACAAGGCCAGCCCGCTTTCTGCTCCCTGAAAAGAGATAAACAGACGTCTGCCCTTCATCCGCTCCGGTACTGTGAAATACTTTACATAACTTGCCACCGGATTGAAATACTCCGGAATCTCTCCCGGCTCTATCTCGTCGTGTCCTTCCCAAGGATACTGCACGTTGGCATACTGTGGAACGTCGTAACCCTCCATCTGGATATGCGCCGGAACATAGATGTCGTCCCAGTCTTTGCAGCAGTAATCCATCCTCTCAAATCCGCATACCGAAGACTTATAATTTCTGGCGTAGTGGAACTTCCACAGCCCGTTCAGGCTCTCCTTAAAATCTTCATGGCCTGCCTCCATATCCAAAACCGAAGCATAATACCTGTGGTCGGAATGTGCGTCAAGCCTTCCGTCACGGAAATACTGCGGGTCTTTTAATTTTCCATACTCAAATACTCGATCCATTGTTACTCCTCCTTACTTGTTACATACCTGAATTTTCTCTGTTATCATCTATTTCCCATTATTTCCTGTCTCATCTACAGACAACGGGCAAATAAACTATAACGTCTGCCCTTATTATATTATGGATAGACAAAAGAAAGTGTAATATGTTAAACTATATAATATAACATTTTGAAACAGGTGATTACAATGCCGATACACTATAGAAATTCCCCGGTCAACGAGCCTTTCCTATTTGATTCCATTGGCTGCAGATGGAGCCAGGACCGGGTTCTTCGTCCTAAAGGCTTCCCCCTCTACCATTATCTGCAGACGGAACAGGGGCGGGGAACCGTCCGGATTCAAGGGGCGGAATATGTGCTGAACGAGGGGGAAGGAATCCTGATTTCCCCTTATCTTCACCATTCTTACGCTCGGGATACAGAAGAATGGCTGACTGCCTTTGCCACATTTACCGGAACCATTGACAGCATTATCGACAAAATGGTGGGGAATAAACCGATCGTATTGATAGAGAAGGAACAGGGCGCGATGATTGACGCCTTAATCAACGAAATCATGGAAGACTGGGACGCTTTATCCGCAGATACCCGTACGCTTTCTCTCAGGTGCTACAGCCTGCTATTGCATTTTACCAGCGGCCGTCATACCCGCGCCTTGACTGACGAGCCCTTGTATCTGCGTTATGTCGCGCCGATAATAAAAGAGATTGAAACCCACTATAACACAGAACTCACCGTACAGGGCTTAAGCAGTATGGTCTACGTCACTCCCCAGTATCTGTCGCGCCTGTTCCGACGTTTCCTTGGTTGCTCTGTCTATGAGTACCTGACTACCTTTCGAATTAACAAAGCAAGGGAATTTTTGGTTTCCAGTCCCCGCATGGAGGTACAGCAGATTGCGGGCG
>CATLIP010000005.1 GCA_949957035.1 uncultured Lachnospiraceae bacterium | reverse complement strand
CGGAGGTTATGGAGTATCTGTCTGAGAACCGGGAGCACAGAGAGCTGTGGAAGGGGGTCCCAATCTCAAGAGACGGAAAGGTGCGTCTGCGGGACGGGCGTACAGGAGAGTATTTTGACAGCCCGGTTACCATTGGACACATGCATTATCTGAAGCTGCACCATTTGGTTGACGATAAGATTCATGCCCGTTCAACCGGTCCATATTCTCTGGTTACGCAGCAGCCGTTGGGCGGTAAAGCGCAGTTCGGCGGACAGCGTTTCGGAGAGATGGAGGTTTGGGCTCTGGAGGCATATGGTGCGTCCTATACGCTGCAGGAGATTCTGACTGTAAAGTCTGATGATGTAGTCGGACGTGTGAAGACTTATGAGGCGATTATCAAAGGCGAGAATATTCCGGAGCCGGGAATACCGGAGTCTTTCAAGGTATTGTTAAAGGAGCTGCAGTCTCTGGGACTGGATGTGCGCGTATTGCGTGATGATAATACAGAGGTTGAGATTATAGAGACGGCGGATATGGGAGAGACGGATTTCCGCTCATTGATTGAAGGAGACAGGAAGTATCATCAGGATGATGACCTTGGGGAACATGGTTATACCGAACAGGAATTCGAGGGGGAGGAACTTATTGATATTGAAGAGGAGCCTGAAGAGGAAGACTTTGATGATATGGAATATGAACCCGATGATGATGATTTTTATGATGATTTGTCGGATGATGAATAGGAAGGGGTGCCAGTATGCCGGAAAACAATAAGGAACAAGCGTATCAGCCAATGACTTTTGATGCTATCAAGATTGGTCTGGCGTCGCCGGATAAGATTCTGGAATGGTCCAGAGGAGAGGTGACAAAGCCGGAGACAATCAATTACCGTACGCTGAAGCCGGAGAAGGACGGACTATTCTGTGAGAGGATCTTTGGTCCCAGCAAGGACTGGGAGTGCCATTGCGGTAAATACAAAAAGATTCGCTACAAGGGTGTTGTCTGCGACCGATGCGGTGTGGAGGTTACAAAGTCGAGCGTGCGCCGCGAGCGTATGGGGCATATTGCTCTGGCGGCTCCTGTGTCTCATATCTGGTATTTTAAAGGCATTCCCAGCCGGATGGGACTGATTCTGGATCTGTCCCCAAGGACGCTTGAGAAGGTGCTGTATTTTGCGTCTTATATTGTGCTGGACAGAGGGGACAGCGACCTGCAGTATAAGCAGGTATTGTCAGAACAAGAGTATCAGGAGGCAAGAGAGAAGTGGGGTTCTGCTTTCCGCGTGGGCATGGGTGCAGAATCTATCCAGGAGCTTTTGCAGTCTATTGATTTAGATAAAGACTATGAGGAACTGCAGGAAGGCTTAAAAGGGGCGACCGGACAGAAGCGTGCAAGGATTGTAAAGCGTCTGGAGGTCGTGGAGGCTTTCCGCGAGTCAGGAAATAAACCGGAATGGATGATTATGACGGCAATCCCGGTCATCCCGCCGGATCTTCGCCCCATGGTACAGTTGGACGGAGGACGTTTCGCAACGTCGGATTTAAATGATCTGTACCGAAGAATTATTAATCGTAATAACCGTCTGAAACGTCTGCTGGAGCTGGGCGCGCCGGATATTATTGTCAGGAATGAGAAGAGAATGTTACAGGAGGCTGTGGATGCGTTGATCGACAACGGACGCCGAGGCCGTCCGGTAACAGGACCGGGCAACAGGGCTCTTAAGTCCCTGTCGGATATGCTTAAGGGAAAGTCCGGGCGTTTCCGTCAGAACCTGCTTGGTAAGCGTGTAGATTACTCGGGACGTTCCGTTATCGTGGTTGGACCGGAGCTTAAGATTTACCAGTGCGGTCTGCCCAAAGAGATGGCAATCGAGCTGTTCAAGCCTTTTGTAATGAAGGAACTGGTGCAGAACGGGACTGCCCATAACATTAAGAATGCGAAGAAGATGGTTGAGAGAGTGCAGCCTGAGGTATGGGACGTACTTGAAGACGTGATTAAGGAGCATCCGGTTATGCTGAACCGCGCCCCTACGCTTCACAGACTTGGTATCCAGGCTTTTGAGCCGATTCTGGTAGAAGGTAAGGCCATCAAGCTCCACCCGTTGGTATGTACGGCTTACAACGCCGACTTCGACGGCGACCAGATGGCAGTGCATTTGCCGCTGTCTGTGGAGGCCCAGGCAGAGTGCCGATTCCTTCTGCTGTCGCCTAACAACCTGCTGAAGCCGTCTGACGGCGGACCGGTTGCGGTGCCGTCTCAGGATATGGTGCTGGGTATCTATTACCTGACACAGGAAAGACCGGGAGCTAAGGGAGAAGGCAAGTTCTTTAAGAATGTCAATGAGGCAATCCTTGCCTATGAGAATGATGCGATTACACTCCATTCCCGTATCAAGGTGCGCGTAAAGAAGACGCTGCCTGATGGGAATGTGAAGTCCGGCAATATTGAGTCTACTCTTGGACGGTTCCTGTTTAACGAGATTATTCCGCAGGACCTTGGATTCGTAGACCGCGAGGCAGAAGGCAATGAGCTGCGTCTGGAGGTGGATTTCCACGTTGGAAAGAAGCAGTTGAAGCAGATACTTGAGAAGGTTATCAATACCCATGGCTCAACGGCTACGGCTGAGGTATTGGATGCGGTTAAGTCTATTGGATATAAGTATTCAACAAGAGCAGCCATGACCGTATCCATTTCCGATATGACTGTACCGCCCCAGAAGCCGGAGATGATTCGGCAGGCGCAGGATACGGTGGATAAGATTACCAAGAACTTTAAGCGTGGTCTGATTACGGAAGAAGAGCGTTATAAAGAGGTTGTAGAGACTTGGAAGGCGACGGATGATGCATTGACAGAAGCGCTGCTTTCCGGGCTGGACAAATATAATAACATTTTCATGATGGCAGATTCCGGCGCCCGTGGTTCTGATAAGCAGATTAAACAGCTTGCAGGTATGCGTGGATTGATGGCGGATACGACGGGACGTACAATCGAGCTGCCAATCAAGTCCAATTTCCGTGAAGGTCTGGATGTACTGGAGTATTTTATGTCTGCGCATGGAGCGCGTAAAGGTCTGTCGGATACCGCTCTTCGTACCGCCGATTCAGGATACCTGACCAGACGTCTGGTGGACGTATCTCAGGAATTAATCATCCATGAGGTAGACTGTATGGAGAAGGGCGAAGAGATTCCGGGTATGTATGTGAAGGCGTTCGAGGACGGCAATGAAGAGATTGAGAGTCTGCAGGAGCGTATTACGGGACGTTATCTGTGTGAAAATATCGTGGATAAGGACGGTAATATCCTTGTAAAAGCCAATCATATGGTAACGCCGAAACGGGCGGAACTGATTATGAAGAAGGGTGTGGATGAGAACGGTGAGACGTTGAAACAGGTGAAGATTCGTACAATCCTGACCTGTAAGTCCCACAACGGCGTCTGCGCGAAGTGTTACGGTGCGAATATGGCGACCGGAGAGCCGGTACAGGTTGGTGAAGCTGTAGGTATTATTGCGGCGCAGTCTATCGGTGAACCTGGTACGCAGCTTACTATGCGTACCTTCCATACCGGCGGTGTTGCGGGCGACGATATCACACAGGGTCTTCCTCGTGTCGAGGAGCTTTTTGAGGCGAGAAAGCCTAAGGGACTTGCGATTATTACGGAGTTTGCCGGAATAGCCAATATCCATGATACCAAGAAGAAGCGTGAGATTATCGTTACCAATAATGAGACGGGTGAGTCAAAGGCTTATCTGATTCCCTATGGTTCCAGAATCAAGGTTCAGGACGGCGCGGTATTAGAGGCGGGAGACGAGCTGACAGAAGGTAGTGTGAATCCTCATGATATTCTTAGAATTAAGGGACTGCGTGCAGTACAGGATTATATGATACAGGAAGTACAGAGGGTATACCGTCTGCAGGGTGTTGATATTAATGATAAGCATATTGAGGTCATTGTGCGTCAGATGCTCAAAAAGGTTCGTGTAGAGGAAGCCGGAGATAGTGAATTTTTGCCGGGTACGAATGTAGACAGACTGGAGTTCGAGGATGTGAACGCGGCATTAGAGCGTGACGACCTTGTGCCGGCTCTGGGTGAGCAGATTATGCTTGGTATTACCAAGGCGTCTCTTGCAACGAATTCCTTCCTGTCTGCGGCCTCCTTCCAGGAGACGACGAAGGTTCTGACTGAAGCGGCAATCAAGGGTAAGGTAGACCCATTGATCGGTCTGAAGGAGAATGTCATTATCGGTAAGCATATTCCTGCCGGTACGGGTATGAGAAAATACCGGGATATCAAGCTGGACAGTGACAGGGAGTTAGAGGATGAATTGGTGCTGGATGAAGAGGCAGGATTGCAGGATGATTTTGCGGAAGACGAAGAGACGGATGTAGATGAGCTGGAGGATATGTCCGGGCTTGGATACGAAGACGGAGATGGATCAGAGGACGACGCAGACTTCGAAACAGAAGAACAGGAGTTTGTGGAGCTGGTGGAAGAATAATAAAGTGAGTTTTAAGGGAGCAGTGAATTTCCGATAGGAGATGCTGCTCCTTTTTTCTGTCGCTTATTTTCTTTATTGAGAAAAATGAGTCAATAACGTTATTGACAATCAATTTCATTTGGAATACAATACCATTGTAAATGATAATCAATATCATTCATGATGAGGTAAGATATGAGTCAGGAAGAAAAAATTATGGCCGTAATCAAGCAATTAAAGGAAAATGGACACAGAATCACAGCACAAAGGAAGCTGTTAATTCAGATAATTCTGGAAAATGAATATTCTTCCTGTAAAGAGATTTATTATGCCGCAAGAGAAAAGGAGCGGAAGGTAGGAATGGCCACAGTCTACCGGATGGTGCAGTTGTTAGAGGATATGGAAGTGATACATAAGGAAATGGTTGTGCGCCTGTGAAGGAGGGATTAGGTATGCCGCTTACGATGTTGAAATTCGGTGAGGACGCCGCAATTAAGAGAATTGGCGGGAAGGACGAGTCGAGACGATTCTTGGAGAATCTGGGTTTCACCGTGGGAGAGACAGTTAAGCTTGTATCGAGTAACTGTGGAAATGTTATTGTTCAGGTGAAAGATTCCCGAGTTGCTGTAAGTAAGGGAATTGCCAATAAGATTATGGTTTAGAGCATGGAAGAACCATTTTGGAAGGAGGAAAATAAAAGATGTTTACATTAAAGGATGTAAAATGCAATCAGAATGTGGTGGTTAAAAAGCTGCACGGAGAGGGGGCGACAAAAAGAAGAATCATGGATATGGGAATTACAAAAGGAACGCCTGTTTATGTCAGAAAGACAGCGCCTCTTGGAGACCCTGTAGAGGTGACGGTCAGAGGCTATGAGTTGTCGCTTAGGAAAGCGGATGCACAGATGGTAGAGGTGCAGTGATACAGGCAGATAATAGATAAGAATAACCAGGAGGCATGAGAAAATGGGAGTGAAAATTGCACTTGCAGGAAATCCGAACAGTGGAAAGACAACTTTATTCAATGCGCTGACGGGTTCGAACCAGTTTGTCGGGAATTGGCCGGGCGTTACCGTTGAGAAGAAAGAAGGGAAATTAAAGGATAATAAAGAGGTAACGGTCATAGACCTTCCGGGTATCTATTCCTTATCCCCTTATACATTAGAGGAAGTGGTTGCCAGAAATTATTTAATTACAGAGCGGCCGGATGTAATCTTAAATATTGTGGACGGAACGAATCTGGAGAGAAACCTTTATCTGAGCACACAGCTGATGGAATTGGGAATACCGGTTGTGATGGCAATTAATATGATGGATGTGGTACAAAAGTCCGGCGACCAGATTAATACCCTGAAGCTTGCCGAGAATTTGGGATGTGAAGTAGTGTCCATTTCCGCCCTCAAGGGTGATGGAATCAGAGAGGCGGCAGACAGGGCTGTAAAAGTGGCGCAGGGTAAAAATGCAGCTTTCCCTGTCCACGAATTTGCACCGGAGGTAGAGGCGTATCTCAAGGAAATCGAGATGATGCTGACAGAGGTACCGGAAGTACAGAAGAGATTCTACGCTGTGAAATTATTTGAAAGAGACGATAAGATTCGGGAACAGTTGTCAGAGACGCCGGATGCAGCGGACATTATTGCAAAAGCAGAGGAGAAGATGGATGACGATGCGGAGAGTATCATCACAAACGAGCGGTATCAATACATTGGGTCTATCATAGGAAGATGCCTGAAAAAGGCAGAAAAAGGAAAGTTGACAATCTCAGATAAAATTGATAGAATCGTCACAAACCGATGGCTTGCCTTACCCATCTTTGGCGCAGTAATGTGGCTTGTATATTATGTTTCGGTGACGACGGTGGGAAGTATTGCCACCGACTGGACAAATGACGTGTTGTTTGGTGATATAATTCCGCCTGCTATTGAGAATTTCCTTGTAAGCATCAACTGTGCAGACTGGCTTCAAGGCTTAATTATAGACGGTATCGTGGCCGGCGTTGGAGCGGTTCTGGGTTTCGTGCCGCAGATGCTGGTATTGTTTATCTTCCTTGCATTTTTGGAAGCATGCGGATATATGGCGCGTATTGCATTTATTATGGATAGGATTTTCCGGAAATTCGGGCTGTCGGGCAAATCATTTATTCCTATGCTGATTGGTACGGGATGCGGGGTTCCGGGAATCATGGCGTCAAGGACGATTGAAAATGACCGGGACCGGAAGATGACAATCATAACCACAACATTTATTCCATGCGGCGCAAAATTACCGATTATTGCGTTGATTGCGGGCGCGCTGTTTGAAGGAGCGTCTTGGGTGGCTCCCAGCGCGTATTTTGTGGGGATTGCAGCGATTATCTGCTCTGGAATTATTCTGAAAAAGACGAATATGTTCGCTGGAGACCCGGCGCCCTTCGTTATGGAGCTTCCGGCTTATCATATGCCTACGGTGGGTAACGTACTTAGAAGCATGTGGGAGCGCGGCTGGTCGTTTATCAAGAAAGCAGGTACAGTTATTCTTCTGTCAACCATATTTATCTGGTTTACATCAAGTTTCAGTATTGTAGATGGAAAGTTGGGGATGGTGGAAGATTTAAGCGAGGGATTTTTGGCTGGGATTGGGAGGCTGTTTGCATGGATTTTCATCCCGCTTGGATGGGGAGATTGGCAGGCGGCGGTTGCAGCGCTCACAGGACTTGTGGCGAAAGAAAATGTTGTCGGCACTTTCGGTATCCTTTTCGGCTTCGCGGAAGTGGCAGAGGATGGAAATGAAATCTGGGGGACATTGGCAGCGAGTATGACTGGGATTACGGCTTATTCATTTTTGGTGTTCAATCTTCTGTGCGCACCGTGTTTTGCGGCGATTGGGGCGATTAAACGAGAGATGAATAACGCGAAATGGACATGGTTTGCAATCGGATATCAATGCACATTTGCCTATGCAGTGTCTTTGTGTATCTACCAGTTTGGAACAGTGTTAGAGGGAGGCGGCTTTGGAATCGGAACTTTGGCGGCGATTCTGGTATTGGCGGGATTCTTGTATCTTTTGTTCCGTCCCCATAGAGAGGCAGCGTCCCTGAGTATGAATCTGTCCAGTGTGGCGGCGAGAGGTGTGAAGGCGTAGAAGAGCGCAGGAAGGAGGATGTATGGCATTGGCGGCAAGCAGTATTGTTTCTACGACAGTCGTGGGACTGATTGTTCTGGGCGTTGCGGCGCTGGCTGTTAGAAACATATGGAAAAAGAAGAAGGCGGGAGGCGGCTGTGGCTGCGGCTGCAGCGGATGTAATGGAACGTGTCCGGGTAAAAATCTGAAAATAGACAGACGGTAATGAATTGACTTTTCATATTGGAAATACTATAATGAAACTGTCGGAATCGGTGGTGTGACACTGTTGGTTTAGGCAGTTTCTTTGTATATAATTAGGTGTCGTGGGAACCTGTTATATAGGATATTATAAAATAAAAATCAACGAAAGGTTGGGGAAGACAATGGACCAGAATAAGGTAGCAAGAGTATTAAAATCAATGGAAGAGCATGAGATACCGCAGATGATCGTATCAGATCCGGTTGCAATTTTCTATCTTACGGGCAAATGGATTGCACCGGGCGAGAGGCTTTTGGCATTATATCTGAATGTCAACGGCAATCATAAGCTGGTAATCAACAAACTGTTCCCGCAGGAGAAGGATCTGGGAGTAGAGCTGGTATGGTATGATGATATCGAGGACGGTGTGGAGATTTTAAGCAGATTCGTTGAGAAGGACAAGGTGATGGGAATTGACAAGACATGGCCCGCAAGATTCCTTCTGCGTCTGCAGGAATTAGGCGGAGGAAGCAAGTTCGTGAATGGTTCTCCGATTATTGACTATATCCGCATGGTGAAGGATGAGAAAGAAAAAGAACTGATGCGCGAATCTTCAAGGCTTAACGATATCGCTATGGAGAAGCTGATTCCATGGGTATCTAAAGGCCTGACAGAGAAAGAGCTGAATGCCAAGATCCGTGAGATTTATAAAGAGCTTGGATGCGAGGATGTATCGTTTGACCCGATTACAGCCTATGCAAAGGGGGCGGCAGATCCGCACCATGTAACGGATGATTCTAAGGGAAAACGCGGAGACTGCGTCATTCTTGATATCGGCGCCTTCAAGGATAACTATGCTTCCGATATGACAAGAACCGTATTTATCGGAGAAGTGTCCGACCGGGCAAGAGAGATCTATGACATTGTAGTAGAGGCGAACAGACGGGGCATTGAGGCTGCAAAGCCGGGCAACAGAATGTGTGATGTAGACCTTGCGGCAAGGAATTATATCGAAGAGAAGGGATACGGACAGTACTTCACACATAGGACCGGACATTCCATCGGTCTTGAGGACCATGAGTTTGGCGATGTGTCTTCTGTCAATGAGGATATTATCCAGGTAGGTCAGTGCTTCTCGGTAGAGCCGGGAATCTATCTTGCAGACGAAGGTATTGGCGTTCGTATTGAAGACCTTGTAATTATTACAGAGGACGGATGTGAGGTATTGAACCACTACACGAAGGACTTGATTGTAGTGCCGGAGAAATAGGACATCCGGTTCAGAGAAAGAGACAGGCAGGATATGAGAATAGAGTATCCTGCCTATATTATTGGAAGAGATGAAAGGAAATGTCGAATCCTGTCGAAGGATTGTCAGACTTTTTGGTTACAAAGGCTTGTATTTTATAGAGAATATCTGGTAAAATGTATTTGTGAGGATATCAGTTGAATGGTGAGTGTTTTACCAGTCATTATAGTTACAGAGATTTCGCTGTTTGAGGAATGAGATGCAGTTCCTTTAGGCTGTCTGTAAGTTTCAAAGATAATCTGTCCGTCTCGGACAACATTTTCAAGTGTAATTATTAATTTCGTCAGTGTCCTGCCTTCGTGGTGAAGACAGTCGTATTGCTATACCTCTATGGCAGGGAAGGCTGACAGAATGTCTTTCAGAACAGGAGTGATATGATGAAGCGTGGGAAGATGGAGAATGAGTATGTAGGGTTGATGGTAAATATGTATGAAAAGTCGAATGAAGAACTCTGTGCGATTGCGGAAAGCGGGCGTATTGATGATATCATGACAGGATATCTTGTGCTGATACTGCATAAGGTAGGGGTTGCAATGGAGAAGGTGAATGAGATAGACTATTGTTCCATTTTTCGGAAAATTGACGTCAGAGAAGCACAGATGTTAGGACGATTATACGGAAGAAAGATAGCATAGGCAAAGCTTGTGATAAAGATAACATAAAGAACTGATTTTATGGCTTGACCTTTGGTTATAAAGAGATTATAATTTTGAACGAAAGACTTGTAAACAATGCATACATACAGATAAACGAATCATATGAAGGAGGAGCTGTGATGAACAGAGAGCAGGCACATGATATCTTGATGAGATACATGAAGGGGGAGAACTATATTACACATTCCTATGCAGTGGAGGCGATTATGAAGGGACTTGCGAAACGCCTTGCACCGGAGGACGTTGAATATTGGGGAATCGTAGGATTACTTCATGATCTGGACGAGGAGCAATGTGACTGGCAGCATGATATGGGTGTACATGGCCCAACATCTGTAGAGATTCTGAAGAAAGAAGGGATTGAAGATAAGATATTGTTCGACGCAATCTGTGCGCACAATCCGAAGTGCGGCGTTAAGGCGAAGACAACCTTGCAATATGCAATCCTTGCAGCAGACCCAATGAGCGGATTCGTGAAAGCAGTTGCACAGATTTATCCGGATAAGAAGATTGCAAGTGTGAAGCATAAGTCTGTTATGAAGCGGTTCAATGAGTTACGCTTTGCTGCAGGAGCTAATCGGGATTACATGGAGTCCATTGAGTTTACAGGGGTGAGTTTGGACGACCTGATAGATGTAGCGCTTGAGGAGATGGGTGCAATTGCAGATGTGCTGGGCTTATAGGAGGGTACTATATAATAGGAAGTAATTGGTATCTTGTATGGAATGGCAGACAGACCGGTTCTTAAGTTCCAAAAGCCTTTGCGAAAGTATATTGACAAGTGTTGTGGGAAGGGGGTATTCTTGTCTGGTGTATTAGCGCTATGGTATGCCGTCTGATGGAGACGGAGTAAGCTTTATCCGGGCATCAATGCGCTAATACACAGGTATACTGACTGTATGTTTTATATGAGTATACCGGTTACACAACAGATTGGAAATTGTTGATTCAAAATCTAAAAAATGGCAGGGCTCAAGGTATCTGCATTGGCGCAAACCGGTTGACACAACCACATGGACAGGGTATTATTAAATACAGGCCATGTGAACAAGAAAGGTGTGAAGATATGGAAGGCTATATTGACATGCATTGTCATATATTGCCGGGAGTGGACGACGGCGCGAAAGATATCGATGAGACGAAACAAATGTTAAGAATCGCATATGAGGAAGGGATACGCTGTATTATTGCTACTCCGCATCATCACCCGAGGCGTGGCAAAGAGAATCCAAAAGTGTTACGAAGACAGGCAAAGCTGCTAAGAGAAGCGGCCCATGAGATTGACGAGCATTTCCGCATTTATCTGGGCACAGAGATTTTCTTTGGTCAGGATGTAGTGGATAAGCTGCAAGATAAGCGTATTTTGACCATGAATGGACGAGATTATGTGCTTGTGGAGTTTTCACCTTCTGATACATATGCTTATATACGGCAGAGCCTTCAGCAGCTGCAGCTTAGCGGCTATGAAGTGATTCTTGCCCATGTGGAGAGATATAACTGTATTGTAAAAGAAGCTGAGCTGGCAGAACAGTTGTGGGAGATGGGGATTCATCTGCAGGTGAATGCAGACAGCATTACCGGCGAGAATGGAAGAGAAGTCAAGAAGTTTGTGAAGTATCTGATGGATTCAGATTTGCTTTTCTGTGTTGGAACAGATGCTCACAGCAGCAGACACCGGGCTCCCCGGATGAAGAAGGCGGCAAGCTATGTAAGGAAAAAATACGGTGAAGATTATATGAGGAGGATATTCTTCAGCAATGCAAAGACGATGTTGAAGAAGTTACAGAAGAATGAGTTACGATAAGATGACGAATCCGGAATTTGATAATGACGAGATTACAATAGATCTAACCGAGCTGTTTATGGTGTTGTGGTCTGAAGCTCATATCATACTACTGTCGGGAATATTGATGGCGTTATTGGCGTTTGTGGGGACAAAGCTCTTCATTACGCCGCTCTATACATCGACGACGCAGATGTATGTATTGACGAAGCAGGACAGTAACTCAAGTGTTACTTACAGCGACCTGCAGACGGGTACGCAGCTCACGAAGGACTATATGGTCTTGATTAAGAGCCGGCCGGTGTTAGAACAGGTAATATCGGTGTTGAACCTTGACATGGAAGTGGAAAAACTGGCAGATATGATTAGCGTAGAGACAGAGACAGATACTCGTGTGCTGAATATCAGTGTCAGGAACGAGGATCCAAGAGTTGCGAAGAATATCGCCGACGCAGTCAGAGAAGCGGTAGGTATTCAGATTACGGAGATTATGGATGCAGAAGCGGTTAATACTGTACAGGAAGGTAATCTTGCAACAGCGCCGTCTTCCCCGAGTGTGATGAAGAATGTGCTTATTGGAGGGATTCTTGGACTGATTATTTCGATTGGTATTATCGTTCTGATATTTGTTTTGGATGATACCGTTAAGACGCCGGATGATGTAGAGCAATATCTGGGACTGAACGTACTTACATCTATTCCGTTGCAGGAAGGAACGGAGAAGGCGAAGAAGTCCAAGAAGGTAAGAGGAAAGACTGCCAAGAAGCTTATGCGCAATATGAAGAAATAGAGGAGAGAAGAAGATGCAGGAAGTAATTTTGAAAAATGTTGAAAAAGACTATCGAAGTAATGAAGCATATAAGACTCTCCGAACGAATGTAGAATTTTCAGGTTCAGATAAGAAAGTAATCGTATTTTCTTCCTGTACGCCGAATGAGGGAAAGAGTACAGTATCACTGTCTCTTGCTATGTCGCTGGCGGAGGGTGATAAGAATGTGCTTTTTGTAGACGCAGATTTGAGGAAATCGGTATTGGTAGGCCGCCATCAGATAAAAGGGCAGATCAAGGGATTGAGCCATTTCCTGTCCGGACAGGCTGATGCGAAGGATGTCATTGCCAAGACACAGGCGAACGGCCTCTTCTGCGTACTTGCAGGAGTTGTACCGCCGAATCCGGCAGAGCTGTTGGGAAATCGTCGGTTTGAGGCTTTTATTGAAGGCGCGAAGAAGGCGTATGATTATGTGATAATAGACGCACCGCCGGTCGGAAGCGTTATTGACAGTGCGATTATTGCCAAGTTCTGTGATGCATCCATTCTGGTAATCGCGGCAAACACGATTAGTTATAAGTTCGCAAGAGGTGTAAAGGATCAGTTGGAGAAATCCGGCTGTCCGATTCTCGGAGTAGTGCTTAACAAAGTGAATATGAAGCAGAATAAGTATTATGGTAAATATTACGGTAAGTACTATGGCGCGTACTACGGAGAATATTATAAGAAAGACGATGATGAATAGGAATAGAGGGTTTGAGCGATGAAGCATCGGGGATTAGCGCTTGTGATGGCCGCGGCATGTGCGGTTCTGACGGTTATAGCGGCATTTATCTATCTGCGGCAGGATAATACGCCGCCAGAGATTAAGATTGAAGAGAGAGACATTTCCTATACGGAAGGCGATGGACATGAAGCCTTGATGGAGGGAGTCACAGCAGTTGATAAAGTGGATGGAGATCTTTCGGATAAGGTGTTTGTGAGTAAGATTGTACTTACAAGTGAGGATTCAGCCATCGTATATTACGGAGTCATGGATGAATCTAAGAACATAGGAACTGCCAGAAGAAGGGTGACTTATAAGAGTCAGGCAGCAGCGCAGGAAGAACAGCAGCAGGCAGAAGAGACATCCGGAGAGGTAGGAGCAGAGGGCCAGAATGGAGAGATGACGCCGGATCAGGCGGCTCCATTAGAGGCGAATGGACCGAGGCCGATTATGGCGCTTACTACAGATCAGATGACGATTAAGGCAGGAGAAGCATTCGACCCATTGAGCATTGTTCGGGATGCGGTGGATGACAAGGATGATAAGAATACCTTATATCAGCATATTCATACAGATGGAACTTATGATTTAAGAACTCCAGGTTCTTATGAGATTCGTTATTATGTGACGGATACCGATGGGAATGCGTCTGATCCGATTATCTTTACTTTGACGGTTGAGTAGAGACTGCCGAATAGGGGAGATTCGTATATGAGGTATTACCTCACCAAAAGGGAAGGAAAAAGCATAATCGGCAAAATGATTCTTCTGCTTCAGATGATCATATCGGCAGGGTTTGCCGCGCTTCTGTGGAAGAGTGGTATGATACCGGGCAGATTTCTGCTGATTGCCGTAATCGTGCTCCTTGCACTGCTTGGCGTTATATTTATTTTACTGGGAGAGGCATTTGGATTCCAGTTTTCAGGCGCCAGGGGCAATATAGTTGGAGCTGTCATAAGTATACTGGTAAGCCTTATTATGGGTATCGGCATCATATATCTGGCGAAGGCAGACGCGGTTCTTAAGAATGTCGGAGGAGCTGCATATAAGACAGATAACATGATTGTCGTAGTCAAAAATGAAGACCCTGCAGAAAAGCTTGAGGATGCGAAGAACTATCGTTTTGGTATCCAGACAGCATTGGATCAGGATAACAATGCTTTGATGGTCAAGGATATTGAGGAGAAGGTTGGCCGTGAGCTCAAATTGATTGAGAGCGAGACGATTATAGACGAGGCGGAAGCGCTCCTTGGAGGCAGGATTGAAGCTGCCATCTATAATGAGGCTTATGGAAGTGTGATTGAAGAAGCGGTTGAAGGATACTCAGACCAGATAAGGGTTTTGTATCAATATGGCATTGAGACAGAGATTGAGACAGAAGAGACGAGTATCGAAAAAGCATTTAATATATATATCAGTGGAATAGATGTGGCCGGTTCTATCTCTACGAATAGCCGGAGTGATGTCAATATTATTATGACGGTGAATCCGGTTACCAAGAAGATTCTTTTGACGACCACACCGAGAGATTATTATGTTCAGATTCCAGGGGTATCGGGGGAAGCGAGAGATAAGCTGACTCATGCCGGAATCTACGGTGTAGACCGCTCTATGGCCACATTAGAGAATATCTATGACATTGATATCTCTTATTTTGCAAGAGTTAATTTTACATCGCTGATTACAATTGTAGACGCGCTTGGCGGAGTCGATGTAGAATCTGAGTATGCGTTCGAAGCAGGCGGTTACAGCTTTAAAAAGGGTATGAATCACCTGAACGGAGAGCAGGCCCTTGCGTTTGCCAGAGAACGACATAGTTTTAAGGATGGAGATAATCAACGCGGGAAGAATCAGGAAGCTATCTTGAAAGCGATGTTGGAGAGGATTATGTTTCCGGATATTCTTTTTCAGGCGAATGAAATATTAGACAATGTTGCAGACTGTGTGGAGACCAATATGACACGGGATGAGATGGTGAAGTTTATCAATATGCAGCTCTCGGAACGCGCCTCATGGGAGATTGAAACTACGGCGGCAACAGGAAGCGGAGACAAACAGGCATGCTTTTCGTCAGGCTCACAGTTACTTTATGTGATGTGGCCGGATGAGGCGGTTGTTTCAGATATATCAAGAAAGATGAAGAAAACAGAAGGGGAGAACGAAGGATGATAATGAATGTAATTGATCCGCAGAGAGCTATTATTGCTGCCGGGATAGTAATCCTGGTTGGTGTTGTAATCTTCGTAGTAAGAAATAATAAGATGATTGGAAACAGGTTGAGAAGCAGGTATGAATAAGCTATTGGAAGGCAAAGGAGTGCCCTGGGTTCACCAGGCGATTCTGGTGGCATTTCTGGATTCACTTTTTGTTGTGATATCCTATGGTGTGGCGCTAATCCTTCGTTTCGACTTCTCCTTTTCGTCTATTCCGGAACCATACCGGAGCGGCTATCTGTGGTCTATGCCGTTTTGGATTGCATCTACAATCGTAGTGTTTTATGCTTTTCGGCTTTATCATAGTATATGGAGACTGGCAAGTATCTCAGAATTGCAGATGAGCATCGCGGCATATATTGTATTGCTGCCTGTGTATGGCTTGGGGGTTATGTTTATGCATCTTCGGATGCCCAAGGCATACTATTTCATGGGATATATCATCAGTTTCTGTATGACGACTGCTTTGCGTTTTTCCTATCGAATGTTCCAGACTTATTTTGGAAATCGTGAAGGGGCAGGAGAGGAAGAGCAGAACCGTATCATGGTAATCGGCGGCGGCGCGGCAGGGCAGACTTTAATTAGAGAATTGATTAACAGCAGAAGGCTCCATACGAAAGTATGCTGTGTGATTGACGATAATCCGAATAAGATAGGCAGAGTATTGGAAGGGATACCGATTGTGGGAAACCGCAATGATATCTTGACTATGGTTAACCGGTATAAGATTAATCATATTATTTATGCGATTCCGGCGACAACCGGAAAAAACCAGAAGGAAATTCTGAATATATGTAAAGAGACAAAATGCAGGCTTCAGACGGTGCCGGGAGTGTATCAACTGGTGAACGGAGAAGTCAGCGTCAGCAAGCTGCGAGATGTGGATATTGCAGACTTGTTGGGAAGAGCCCAGGTCAGAGTTAATAACGATGAAATCTTCCGGGCAATTCGAGGACATAAGGTTCTGGTTACCGGAGGCGGCGGTTCCATAGGAAGTGAATTGTGCAGACAGATTGCAAAGGCTAAGCCGAAGCAGCTGATTATATTCGATATCTATGAGAACAATGCATACGAGATTCAACAGGAATTAAGAAGAGCATATCCACAGCTTGATTTAGTGGTTTTGATTGGTTCTGTACGTAACAGTAACCGTATTAATCAAGTGATGCATACCTACAAGCCGGATATCGTGTATCATGCAGCTGCACATAAGCATGTGCCATTGATGGAAGATAGTCCCAATGAGGCAATCAAGAATAATGTGTTAGGGACATATAAGACGGCGACGGCGGCGGCTAAGGTAGGAGCAAAGAAGTTTGTTTTGATTTCTACAGACAAGGCGGTTAACCCTACGAATATTATGGGAGCATCAAAGCGTCTGTGTGAGATGGTTGTACAGATGATGAACCGTAAGACAGAGACAGATTTTGTAGCGGTACGGTTCGGCAATGTTTTGGGGAGTAATGGAAGTGTAATTCCGCTTTTCAAGAAACAGATTGCAGAAGGCGGTCCCGTGACCGTCACAGACAAAGATATCATTCGGTATTTCATGACTATACCGGAAGCTGTGGCTCTGGTGCTGCAGGCATCCTACTATGCAGAGGGAGGAGAAATCTTTGTACTAGATATGGGAGATCCGGTCAGAATTGACGATATGGCGAGAAACCTGATACGATTATCGGGGTATGAGCCGGATGTTGATATACCGATTGTATATACAGGTCTCAGACCTGGTGAAAAGCTGTATGAAGAGCTTCTGATGGATGAGGAAGGGCTTCAGGATACGGCGAATGAAATGATTCATATCGGACATCCTATAGATATGGACGACGAGTGGTTCGAAGAGAAGTTACGGCTGCTTGATAAGGTCAGCAGACAAGACTCAGCCAGGATTAAGGAAATAGTGGCGGAGATTGTACCGACTTATCATTATAAAAAGAAATAGCGGCTTAAGTAAGTTATGGTTGCAGTAGTTAGAAAATTGTAGTAGTATAATATAGTGTTTACATTACCGAATAAAATCTTAAGGTTTCAAATCGTCGCCTTGCCGCGTTTGGAAAATTGGGATGTCATGATTGATGTTGTAATCTGCCCAAGTAGAGACAGAATGGCGAAGCATACCCTTTTTTTAGTTGTGAGGGAAACGCAAGGATGTCTTAGAGGGGCAGTTTTTATTTTGCCTGAAAATAAGGAGTATATGGTCAAGAGGATATTCGAACAGCAGGCAAAGCAGATAACAAATATATTTTTTAGAGTTATAGCTGCCAACAGAGAGTGGGATATAGATTCGGAGTGTAACCGGATAATAGAATATTAGGAAAATAATCAGGAGTTAGATGTGGCTGGTACAACGAATAATAAGTATCAGGATAGTTATTTATTATTCGTTATGCCAGATAGTTAGATTAAATTGAAATCTAACTATATTCGTATGCGTCTAAGTCCGTATAAATAAGGCAAGGGATAACGGCAATGCCTTTGGGCTGTCGGTAATAGAATAGGAGAAATTGCCATGTGGTATGTTGTGCAGGTGCGCACAGGCACAGAAGAGAGTATCCGGTTACAGTGCGAGAAGCATATGTCCGGAGAAGTGCTGGAGCGTTGCTTTATCCCTTATTATGAAGAATCGAAACGTATCCGTGGAAGTTGGACGACTTTGGAGAAGGTCCTGTTTCCCGGGTACGTTTTTATGATTACAGAGAAATTAGAGAGGCTGTATGACCAGCTTCACGGAGTGATTGGACTTACTAAGCTGATTGGAACCGGCCGGGAGATTGTGCCTCTTCGGGAGGAAGAGATTGCATTTATGCAGGGAATTGGCGGGGAAAATCAGGTTGTGGAAATGTCGGAGGGTGTGATTGAGCAGTCTCGTGTGAGAATTACGTCAGGGCCGTTGGTAGGGATGGAAGGGGCGATTCGGAAGATTGACAGACATAAAAGGAAGGCTTGGCTGGAGGTGCCGATGTTTGGACGGGTACAGATGGTGCAGGTGGGGGTGGAGATTGTGGCGAAGGTATAGAGAGCGCCGGAGGGGTTACATTTACGGTGTTTTCAGGAATGAGACAGGAGCGTATGAATAATTGACAAACATATAATGTTGACATACAATAATTGTACAAGAAGATGATGAATCAATATGACGTAATACATTTAGACATTACAGGTTTCCTAAGATCTGGAGATAATTCCAGAGAGATGCTGCGTAGGATTAGTAGAGAAGTTATTGGAGAACTGCGGAATGTGTACCCGGGGATATTGAGAGAAGATGAGGATAATCTCCCATATGCATTGGCTTGCCTAAATGAATCAGCAAAGGCGGAGTTTGTGATTATTATTGATGAATGGGACGCCATTTTTAGAGAGTATAAGAATGAGCTGACAGCGCAGAAAGAATATGTTGAATTATTGAGGGGGTTGTTTAAGGGAGCGATATCAAAAAAATTTGTAAAGCTGGCATATATAACGGGAATCCTTCCTGTGAAAAAATATGGTACGGAGTCGGCGTTGAATAACTTCTATGAATTTACTATGGTGAACCCTAAGAGTCTGTCAAAGTATGTTGGGTTTACAGAGGATGAAGTAAGGAGCCTTTGTCAATTATATGGTATGGATTATGAGGAAATGAAGAGATGGTATGACGGTTATTTTTTCGTAAGATAAAGCATGTCTACAATCCTAATTCCGTAGTCCAGGCAATTTTGATGCAGGAATATGATAGCTATTGGAGCAAGACGGAGACATATGAATCGTTGAAGGATTATATCAGCATGAATTTTGACGGCTTGAAGGATGCCGTTGTCAGGGCGCTTGTGGGGGAAAGGTGTAAGGTTAATACGGATAGCTTTGAAAATGATCTGACGAGTTTTAAAAGTAGGGATGATGTGTTGACAGTCTTGATTCATCTGGGATATCTTGCGTATGATAAGGATAGAGGAGAGGCGTATATTCCGAATGCAGAGGTTCGGAGTGCGTTTTTTTATGCAGTACAGAAGAGTGATTGGGAGCCGGTAGTCCGAGCGATTCAATTATCGGAGCGTTTGTTGGAAGCAACTTGGAGAATGGATTGTGATACTGTAGCAAAACGTATCAGTGAAGTGCATATGTCGAATATTTCGATATTGGCATATAATGATGACAATGCATTAAGCTGTTTGATTGCATTGGCTTACTATAATGCGGTGAATGAGTATACTTTAATTAGAGAAATGCCGGCTGGAAAGGGATATGCAGATATGGTGTTTATTCCAAGGAGAACTTCAGATAAACCGACGATGATTGTGGAATTGAAGTATGGAAAATCGGCAGAAGAGGCGATTAGGCAGATTAAGAGTAGAGAGTATGTGAAAGGTGTGGAGGAATGTGAGGGGAAGATATTATTGGTTGG
>CATLIP010000004.1 GCA_949957035.1 uncultured Lachnospiraceae bacterium | reverse complement strand
TTCAACAAAAAAGTTTCCACCTCCCTAATTACATTTTTTAAATCTCTAAGAAACTTTTTAATGTCTTCTGAATTTATTTTACTTCTCTCATACATAGCCTTCATTGATATCTTTCCACTAACATCGTAATCATAATAACTGTGTTCATTGATTCCTCTTCCCCCCATCTTTAATATTCCATTCAGATTATTTGCTTTTAACATTCTAATCTGATAGTCTTCCTTATAAAAAACTTCCTCTTCTATTGTTATCTTACGCTCCATCTCTATCCTTTGGCCTCCCTTCTAAATATAAATATTTACATCCCACATGAAGAAATTACACAACTTCTCATTATTTTCTTTTTAAACGCCTTAAATCTCTAATCTTTTTCTCCGGATCCGTAATGGCTGCTCTTTTCATAACTGAAACTTTCATATATTTTCTTGTCGCACTCGCATTGACTTCAATCTCTTCTTTCTCTATCTCAACCGAGACTTGAGGATGAGAAAACATAATACATTTATCTTTTGCTCTCTGATAAAAAAGCATCTCCAGTTCGCCCTCTTTTATGCCGTCTTTTTCCCTTGCTTTTGTACTTCCCACCACAACCGTTTCATAAGCTGCTCCGGATAATATGTTTTTATCATGATAATAGAATACTGCCAGGATACACCCCATAATCAGAAGCAGAATCACAGGCATAAGAAAGGACATTTCTACCGTCATACTACCCTGCAATTTATATTTCTTTATTCGTTTATACTTTCTCACTTCCAGAACATCCCTTCCGTAAAAATACTGCACAGATATCCCGCCGCAAGAAACGGAATAAACGGAAGTTTATATTTTCTGGACATCCTCTTCACTGACAAACAAACCACTGCTGTCAATGAAAGCAGCAAAAATGCAGTCGATAACACCTCTAACAGCCTCCACATACCAAGATAAATTCCTAATATAAGTATTATCCAGCTATCCCCATATCCAATTTCCTCTCTGGTTACCCTGCTGATTAAAAAAAACAATATACCAACCCCGATTCCTCCTAATATCAGCCAGACATCCTCTCTACCTATGTAAATCTGATATCCCATAGCTGCTAAATTACAAGCTATCAAAATATAAACCGGTATTTTCCGAAAATAAATATCTCCAACAGAAAGAACTGAAAGAACTAAAATGGCCGTAATCTGGCTCATAACCCGCATCTGGAACATGCCCCCTTTCCAATAACTTCTGACAGTGGAACGGCATAAACTGTACGTTTTAAACCACTACAGGACAATGAACTGTGATATCGGTTTCCTGTATCCGTAATATACACTCCATTTCCTCCATTTCTCATACAATGCTCACAAGGGTAATATTTTCCTCCGCCTTTATTCCTCAGATTCCCAATCTCTTCGGCTGGAACCATGTGAATCGATAATTCCAGATATGTACAATGATAGTCCTTATGATATACTATTCCTGTCTCCGTAATATAAACTGTCTCTTCATTATCCAAGTCTAACCCTGTCTTCTCGTACCCGCTCCAGACCTTGATTCGCATTTTTTCCCGATACTTGACAGGCGGCGCTCCAAACATTGGAATAGGCAGCCGCACTTCATATGTAACCAGCAATTCTCCAATTCCTGTTCGTGGAGAGATTCTCGAGCCGTCACACTTGACTCCGCCGCTTCCGCCAAGAACAATACTTCGCTCCAGACGTGCCGCGCCTATTGCCTCTACTACATCCTGCTCCAGACGCGAAGGTATAACCATTTTAAGCTCCGTTGCTTCTTCTGCGGCTTTCTTTCCCGCATACTGCAGGCCAGAGCGCATAGATGTTTGAATTGCCATAATTTCCATCATATACAGAAGAGTCACAACTGCCAAAAAGAAAATAGGAACCGCCATAGACGCCTCCACTGTAATACTGGCTTTTTTAGAGGCGGATACAGATACCCTTTCGGACAGATAAGAATTTTTTGAATGTGAGGGGAGTGTTTTACTTTTCATCGCACGAATCCTTCTCCTTTCTATTGATTTTTACTTGTCTGTTATTCTGGATTAGTCTGATACCCGAAAGGGCATCTGTATCCGCCCCTGTTCTTTTTCACAAAGGAATACTTTTTAATGATAATCATAGTATGTCTTAAATTGATATTGAATTCCTCTTCTTAAATCACACACCGAGCAAATCTCTATCCTGCTAATACAATAATCTGCACGAAAATATATCTGCCCGTAAATTTTTCTCATATTTTGCTCTATTACTCCAAGGGATCTAAGGGCAGTTGCATCCTTCTTTGCAAGAAATAGCAGCATACGAAGATATTCTGAGTATCCAATCCCTCTTTCATCATCTCTTCCTTCACTTTGGTCTTCTGCCGTACCAAGGGTAAATAACTTGGATAACTGTAACTGCCAACTTTCCTTCGACTTCGCTAATGGAACCCTGCTTCCCTTCAATAAAGACCGAATATCCATGATTGATTCTCCATATGCCCATGCCAGAAGAATCCCTTGGGCTGCCGCCTCCGTAATAGCCGGAACGGCAAGTATTGTACACAGGGTCATCGCTGCAGTTCTTGCTTCTGCCTTCATTTCACTATCTGTCTGAATATATGCATAATTGGGAACAAACCTGAAAAGTAATAATTTTCGAACTATATATTCTAAGTTTTTTCTATCACTGTCTTTTCCTGCCAAGATATATTCTAATTCATAGTCCAACACTCCTACATGTTCCTTATCCGTAAACTTTGAAAAATGCTCCAGCAAATATTCTCCGTACAGCAGCGATGACAGGTTTTCATTTGCAGAAATATCCGAGAACACCCCATACCCTTGATTTCGCCGCCTGGAAGACAACATTTCCTCATTCTCTATAGCCTTTTCTGACACAGCCTCTTCTCTGGGCATCACCAAATCCAATATAGGTGATTTCTTTAACTGTGCTACATGGGCCATGGGATTATTCTCCTGCGGAAGTTCACTTTCATTCTCTTCTAATAATCCGTCCATGCTTTTCTGCCATTCATTTTCCTCAACTACATAATCCTTTGCTTTTTCCTCCTGCTGCCCCCACATATGGGTCATGCTTGACATGTCCTTCATAACATCTAATCCATACTTATGTTCCATATATGCTGCAATCTGGCTAAAAAAAGCGCTGCATCCATTATCCGTTAAAAACCGGATTCTTTCTACTTCATGCCTGATTCTTCCTTCATCATAATAGCTCAAACGGTCTGTCACATTTTTTTCTGCATACTGCCCTGTCTCATAACTTCCATCCAATGCAAAGATGTCGTATTCTTCCAACAGCTCTTTCTGGTATTCTGCAAATACACACTCTAAGGCTCGATTTGTATCCGCTCTTCGGTAGTTTTTCCCAAGCTGTATGGATGCGCTCTCCATAATTCCACCCACGAAAGTAATCAAAAGAATAAAAATTAAGCTCAGATATGCCGTTACTTCTCCCCGGCATTTTTTTTGGTCAAATTTCAAGCCGCTATATCCTAACATCAAATTCCGGAGCTCTCACTTACAATCTTCTGGAAGATATTCTGTACCAGACTGGTAAGCTGTGACTTGAATATAATCACCAATCCTATCAATACCACCAAAATCAAAATTACCTCTACTACGCCAATTCCATCTTCTTCTTTTAATTTCTCTTTGATTTTTGTCAAAATCCACTGCATTCTCCACATAATATTCTCTCCCTTTCTTTTTCTACCCTATCTCTTTTAGATTTGCGGTTCAAATCTGCACTGACAGAAACGCCGGAACAATCACAATTATCAACACGATTGCCAACATCATAAACATTGGCAGCAACAGTTTCGTCCCTGCTTCTTCTCCAAGCCGTTTTGCTAACGCTTTCCGCTCTTCAAAAGCCTGGATGGATTCAAGCTTCAATAACTGTGTCAGTCCTTTTGTTCCTTTTCTCAAATTTTGTGACAATAACGCGCCAAATCTTACATACACATGGTTATCACAGCGCCTCCCAAATTTCTCATAACTCTCTGCTTCTGTGGCGCCGCTATCCATCTCATGGCAGGTTCTCTTCATTTCCTCATAAGCATACCGCTCTCCCCAGATTTCTTTCTGACGTCCATAGTCTTCTACTACTTTTTTCCAAGCGCGCTTCGCCGTCATTCCTGCCCCAAGAAAAAGCGCCATCTTATTTACAATTTCGGGATAATCTAGGAGCATCTGCTGCCTTCTCTTTTCTTTCTCTTTTACTTTGTTTTGAAATTCTAATGCGTACAGCAATATCCCTGTAAGGACTCCCATAAAAACCAGCACCAGCCCACGACTGTCCATTTTCTGATAATATACTGCCTCTCTGTTTAAAATTTTTTTCGGGAGCTTCAGCTTCTTACTGGTCCGGCTCTCCTCCTCCTGCATTCTGATTACTTCCTCAATCTGGTTCCTTTCCTTCGTCTCTTCGTCCTGCTCTTTTGAAAATACATTTGCTGTACATTGATACAATGCTTTCTTTTCCTCATTTTCGCAATAAGTAAGAACCGCCCTTAAGGTAACAAGTGTTCCTTCTTCCTTTAAAAAATCCGGCTGCAGCTCTCCCCTGACATTCATCACGTCATAATGATCCAGCTCCCAAGACACTTCTACCGGTTCGTCTGGAATCTTTGTCAGAAGGTTCATATTGGATCCAATCCGGTCAAGACTCTCATTCTCCCCAAGAATCATTTTTTCCATTCTTAAAATAATTCTGTCAAATAGTTCCTGTATCTCCTTTTCTGAGTACTGCTGCTCAGCAATCTCAACCTCTATAGGAATCTTATCCGCCTCTCCTTGAATTGCAACCTTTAACTCTTCTGTCCTGCTCCCTTTGCCATAAGCATTTCTCTCAAAGACGCCTTCTGTTTCCGTTGAAGACCGCAGATAATCCGACGCCAGAAGAAAAATCCCCAGAACCATCATACCGCCTGCCGCCATATATTTTAGAATCAAACCTCGATTCTTGTCAGTCTTATACCAAGATAATAGGCTCCCAGATAGATTACCAGGCATACTGTCATCACCCCTATTCCAAATACATTTCCATACAAGCTATCCATAAATTCAGGAAAACTTAAGGACATATAGCCAATAATAGCGTAAGGTATTGCAGACATCACTCGAAACTCATACTTTTTTGCTGCAAGTATCGTATCAATCTCTCTTTTTACATCAATCTTATCCCCAATTTGCCTGGCTGTATCCTGTATAATGGCAATCATATTTCCGCCGCTCTTTTTCGCCGCTGCGAACACCGTAACAAAATTTCGTACATCCTCTGTCTGTACACGCATTCCAAATTCCTCTAAAATCTGCTCCATTGCCACATGAATCCGTAACTGTCTGACTATAATCAACATTTCCTTTGAGATTCTTGCTTTCTCCGGATAGATTAGCTTGAGTTCCTTCTGAGCCTCCCGAAATGCATTTTCTACGGAATATCCTGTATTAAGCGCCGAGGATACTGCCTGTATTGCTTCTTTAAACTGTACCTGAAATTCCTGCTCCTTCTTTATAGCCCACTCTTCTTCCATCATGTGGAAATGCCATAGAAAAAGCGGAAGCAACAAAAGCGTCATCCAAAAAGACCGGTAATACAACCATGCCGTAGCTGCCGTAATCCCCATAGCCTTTACTATGCTAAACAGATATTCCCTAACTGTGATATCCTGCTGCCAGTAATTTTTCTTTGTGTGTAATTTCCTGAACCTTCCTCCATTCCCCTTCAATCTTTCCTTCTTTCTCTTGAAGCTCTGCATACTGATATAATGTCTGCAATCGAATCTCACCATCCCAATACCCTAATACCTCTGTCACTTCCAATACCTTTCTGCTCTTATCTCTCAGCCTCCCTAAATGGACGATAATATCAATTCCAGATGCAATCTGCCTCTGGATTGCAGGCAGCGGCAGGTCTATCCCCATCAAGACCATTGTCTCCAGCCTGCTCAACATATCCTTCGGGCTGTTGGCATGTCCGGTACTTAGGCTTCCGTCATGCCCGGTATTCAACGCCTGCAGCATATCTATAGCTTCTGCCGAACGCACTTCGCCAACAATGATGCGGTCCGGCCGCATACGCAAGGCTGATTTAATCAAATCCCTGATTGTCACAGCCCCAGCGCCTTCCACATTTGCATTCCTGGCTTCCAGCCTCACCAGATTCGGAACATCCTGAATCTTCAATTCTGCATTGTCCTCGATCGTAATTATTCTCTCTGTTTTTGGAATATACTGCGATAATGCATTTAAGAAAGTGGTCTTGCCGGACCCTGTCCCCCCACTTATGAATATGTTATATCCGGCCGCCACAAGTCTGGCAAGAACTCCGGATACTTCACTGCTGATGGCATTCCATGAAATCAACTGCCTCATGGTAATTGCCTCTTTTGAAAATTTACGGATTGTCACGATTGGACCATCCAGTGCAATCGGCTCCAGAACAATATTCACTCTGGAGCCATCTGCAAGTCTTGCATCTACAATTGGAGACGCCTCATTAACCAGCCGGTTGGAACCTGATGCAATCTGTTGGACAACATCCTCTAATTTATCCCGGGAGATAAAACGCCTGTCCGACTTAAAAAGCTTACCGTCCTGCTCATAAAATATATTCTGTGTCCCGTTAATCATAATCTCCGTGATTGTATCATCCTCCAAAAAATCCTGCAGAAGGTCTAATTTCCGAAATGTATTGAATAATTCTCTGCCTAATGCCGTCTTCTCAGCTAAAGGGAGATACTCTTCTTCCGAAGCTTCCTGAAGCACACGATAGATTAGACGGGTCAATTCCTCGTCTTCAATCTCCCGGGACATGTCCAATTCTTCCAGAATCCTTGCATGGAGCTGCTCTGAACGCATCATGAAATCAACACCTTCTTCACCATCTTCTTCCTCACATCGTCAAATCCCAGAAGATGCAGTTCCTCCTCCATCTGCCGAAGCTTTGCCTCCGCCAATACATTCTTTACTGTGGGAACAAGTATCTCCGTACAGCTTCGAAGCAGTCCATATATATCCCTAAGTCCCTCATCCAAATCTAAAATCAGAACATCATAAATACTCTGCTCTTCAATCTGTCCAAGCAGGCTGGACCACTCTTCCAGAGTAACCGTCCTTATATCCTCTGATACTCTTACAGGAAGCAGATAATCCAAAGCTCCCATATGTTCCACTAACGTAGTAAGTATCACTCCCAAATTCCGATTCTCTTGTCTTGAATAATAGAGCGCATCTGCCAGAGTATGTCCATCTTCCGGAAAATAACCTCCGATTCCACCATAAATCTCCATGTTAAGGTACAGCACATTTTTTGAAACTGCCAATTCCTGCCCTAATTTTAATCCGTACCCCGTCTTCCCACTTCTATGAACCGGTGAAAAAATACCAATTATCCTAGATTCTTTTGTCTTAGCTGTACGGAAATATAAATCCCCCGTTTTATTTTCTTCGCTGCATTTACGGAGAATCTCCGCTAGGAGCATCTCTCCCGACTGATACTTATACATCAGCGTCTCGTCAGCATTTGTCTCTGTCTTTCCTGATTCAGAAAGTACAAATACATTCCCTGCCCGAAGTCCTTTACGCTCACTTACAGAGTAATTTTCTCCAATAAGCAGGACATCGACAGGATGCTCCCGCAGAATTGTCTGTACCTGTGAAGGGCCGTCACATACCTGCACTTGGAAAGCAAGTTCCTTCTTCCTCATCAAAAATACGGCAAACGCTGCGGCATACCCCTCCTCGTTATCACAAATGACTAAACTTCTGCTGCTCACATACTATCCCTCCTACTCTGCTTCTTCTTCAATCACTCCGTGAATTGCTGCCGATACGGCATCGAATACTTTGAACATCTATCGAATCTATCAGATACAAGCTACATATCCTGCAACTTGTAGGATGATTATAACCCCCTTTAACAGGATTTGTCTATCCCCTTTTCAGAAAAATTAAAACTTTGTGCAAACTTCACATAATTCCATAGAAAGAAATTCCATAAAGGAGCGCAACCCCAGGAGTTCCAAGGATTCCGGATGTAAAAACAGTCCATGGATTTAATCCTACCTGTACAGTAATCCCCTGTGCACTCAGAAATTCATTTACAAAAAATATCATAGCACATCCTATGATTGCCCGAACGATGAAGTTTGTAAACGGATGCGGCCTTTGCTCTGGCATACTCCTTTTCCTCCTCAGATTTATTTTCTGATACCATATATATCCACTGCAGGTGTATTTTATTCTCAAAATCTGCTTATACTAGGATTGTTTGGTAATTACTTTCTAAAGAGGTGGATTATGAGATTATTTGAACGTGGAAATGCAACCGAAGAAGATGTATACAAACGCCTGTCCTACGACCCGCAGGCAGATACACTGATGGATGAAATCGCTAATGCACTCAAGGAAATAGAGGAAGCCTATCTTAATTTTCAATATGCATCCGACCCTGATTTGATTGACTCTTATATCTACAGAGGGAACGCCGCCTGGCTGCGCTACCGTTTTCTGCTTCGTCAGGCAAAAATTATATAAATGTGAAAATTCCGGCCGCAAAGATGCAATTAAAAATATAAAATACTTTCTACGGTCATATAGATAAATATATAGACTGTCAGGAGGTATTTTTTTGCGTAGAAAAGTAGAGTTTGTTCTGTTAATCCTGCTGTTAGCCGGACTAATCGTTGTCAGCAAAAATCTTGGGAATTATGTGTCCAGCGGCAAGATTAAAAGGGCCGAAAACACGATAGTTCTAGATGCCGGTCACGGCGGTTCTGACCCTGGAAAAGTCGGCGTCAATAAATCAGAAGAAAAAGATATTAACCTGAAAATAGCAAAAAAAGTTAAAAAGATTCTGGAAAAAAAGGGCGTAACAGTCGTCATGACACGTGAAGATGACACTATGCTTTCCAAAAACAGCAACGGGAGCCAGAAAGTACAAGACATGAAAGAACGAGTGAAGCTTATTAACGAAACTGTTCCTGAATTTGCCGTCAGTATCCATCAAAACAGCTATCATGATGAAGCTATTCATGGAGCACAGGTCTTTTACTACAAGCATTCGGCAGAAGGAGAGCAGCTTGCCGCCATCATGCAGAAAGCTTTGTTATCTATCGACAAAGAAAACAGGCGGCAGGCAAAAGCAGACGACACCTATTACCTTCTCAAAAGGACAGAAGTACCAACCATCATCGTAGAATGTGGATTTTTAAGTAACCGCGAAGAAGCAGAAAAATTAGTCACGGATGAATACCAGCAGCAGGTGGCGGAGGCAATTGTGAAGGGAATTGAAGCTTGTATGAAGGACTAGAGTGTAGTATAATATTTCCCATGAAAACCATAATTGAACGAATTGATACGGTACAACTGAATACAGATACGATAAAAAAAGCCGGAGATATCCTAAAAAGCGGAGGTCTTGTCGCATTCCCTACCGAGACTGTCTACGGGCTTGGGGCAGACGCATTAAACGAAGACGCCGCGAAGAAAATCTATGCCGCGAAGGGCAGGCCATCTGATAATCCGTTAATTGTACATATTGCCGACATGGAGGCCCTTGGGAAGATTGCGGAAACCATACCAGAGAAGGCAATCGTCGTCGCTAAGAAATACTGGCCGGGCCCTCTTACCATGATATTTCAAAAGACGAATGCCGTTCCGCTTGGGACGACAGGAGGACTTGATACTGTGGCTGTCCGGATGCCGGAACATCTGATTGCGAAAGAGATTATCCGGGCGGGCGGCGGGTATATTGCCGCGCCAAGCGCGAATACTTCCGGACGCCCAAGTCCCACTACCGCACAGCATGTAAAAGAAGACCTGACAGGGAAGATTGACATGATTGTAGATGGAGGCGCCGTCGATATCGGTGTGGAATCTACCATTCTGGACATGACCGTGGAACCGCCTATGATATTAAGACCGGGAGCCGTGACAAAAGAGATGCTGGAAGATCTGATTGGGGAAGTTGCCCTAGATAAGACTTTGATTGAACCAGACAGCACAAAGATTCCGAAAGCCCCGGGGATGAAGTACCGCCACTATGCACCGAAGGCTGAGCTGACCGTACTGGAAGGAGATATTCTCCGGGTAGCAGAAGAGATTAACCGGCGGGCAGAAGAGAAGTTAAGCGAAGGGTTTAAAGTGGGAATTATCGCCACAGCGGAAACGGTGGGGAGATATTCTTCGGGGAATGTCAAGTGCATCGGCACAAGGCAGGATGAGATGACGGTGGCTGGGAATTTGTATGGAATCCTGCGGGATTTTGACAGTGACGGGACGGATTTTATCTATAGTGAATCATTTTCCACAGGTGGGATTGGAAGCGCTGTAATGAACCGTCTGCTGAAAGCTGCCGGGCATCATATAATTCATGTTTAAAAAGGGGTTGTTTCTCAACAACCCCTCTCTAAGACTAATTACCCATTCATTTTTCTTTTTGTAGCAAAACCAATGCTTCCCATAGCCGCTAATGCAAGCATAAGATACAGCATCATGGAAGATGTATCCCCGGTCTTTGGGGATCTGCCATTTGTTGACGTATTGGCAGCTTTCGCTCCCATATCCACAAGGACATATGGGCTGAAACTCTTTGCCTCAAAACTTACGTTTGAATCCTTCACGGAAATATTTACTGCTTCCAATACACCTTTCGTATTCTGATGATAAAGTTTCAGGTTCGTGCTGAATCCTTCCGGAATCGGCATCGTCACTTTGACCGGAGTTCCCGGCTGAACTTCTTTGCCGTCTTTTAAGAGTGAAATATCAAAAATCTTGATTCCCTTCGTGTTTCCAAGGAGATTTTGAACCTGCTTTTCGATTGCTGTCTGCTGCTCTTTCGTTACAGATTTTACGCTTAATTCAACTCCTGCTTCCAATCCGCTTACCGTAATACCAGTAGCCTTGTCCTTTGCGGTATTTCCACTGGTTTCTGTTCCCGGCTGCTGACTGGTATTACCATTTCCGTTACCGCCGGAAGACTCGCTGACTGTAAAATCTGATTTTCCTACTCTGTCAAACCATTTTCCATTTATATTCTCTTCAAAATAAAGAGCTCCTTCTTCGCTTTTTACCGGAAATAGGACTGTACCTGATATTTTAAGTGTTTTACCTGCCGGAATAGACATATTGCTAACTGAAAGAGCCCTGAATCTCTGCTTTACAGCTGCTCCTTTTGGCATACTTGTCATTTTAAAGCTTGCAGCTATTCCGGTTTCCTCAGGTCCATACATTGGTCCAACATTAATATCGGTTGAGAAATCATTAATTGCTACATCCGACTCGTTTTTCCAAGTCACCGTAAATGGATATTCTTTTCCGGTAACTAAACCTGTTGTCTGAAATTCTACATTTCCGGTCAATACTATCCTTTCAGCCGGTATTTGATAAGTTAACATCTCTACACTTGGGACATATACTCCGGTTTCCCCTTTTTCATATTTTGGGTTTACTGAGCCAAAATAAAATTTTTCATAAAAGAAATGGTTGTCCGGAATTTTATAAGTGATTGTCGCTTTCCCATCTTTCAAATCTACTCTTCTGCTATCTACTGACTGTTTACCCTCTATCTCATTCCAAAGTGAGTCAGAAACTTCTAAATACCACCCATCAACATCTCCCGGGCCCATTTCTATGGTAAAACTAACAGTATCTCCGCCTTTTACAGGATCTGTTGGAAGTCCTGTTATCTTAAGGGTTGGATCCGGATCCTGCTCCGGAAATGGATCCTCGTCCAAATCCGGTTCATCCAGATCATCTGACGGCTCAGTCGGCTCTGTTGGCTCTACAGTGGCGGGCGGCAGTTCATTCGTACTGTCATCTTCCGACTCATCCGCAAAGACCGTCAGCCCTCCCATTGTCAGCGACATTACCAACACAAGCAGTAATGCCAGCAGTTTACGTGTTTTCATTTTAATTCTCCTCCTCTATCTTTTTAAATTTTATTATCAATACTTCCTGACAACACTTCATAACCTCACCGATGCCGGGACAATACGATATATTAAAAATTTAGCATTTTACAAGATCCTTATCAACATTGTAAATTCTAACATTTTCTATATCCACTTAAACCTTCAATGCCTTAAAATACATAAACCTGAGTCTTTTGTACCCCTCCTCACAGAATACCCTGTCCAACGTCCGGCAAGCCTTCTGAAACCATCGAAGACAAACTTCCTTATCCTCCCTGCAAAGTATCTCCTCATACATCCCAAAAAGCCTGATTAACAGCCAATCTAACCTCTCCCCCCTGACCATGGTATGCTCTTCATCAAGGCCAAGATATCCGAAAAATTGAAGCTGGCTGTTCAACTTCTCAAGAGTAAGCTCCGGCAGTCCCAGAATCAGCAGATGGCGGATAAACACTTTACGGGGAATCTCCCCCCGCAATTGCATCTGCCTTGCAAACTCCGACTGATATCTGTAACTCGTAATATGTTTCCTCATTATATCCGAATCAACCCCAGACTGAAGCTCAACATATTGGAATGCATCCGTAAAATACAGATGCCTGAAAAACATCTCTGCCTTCTCTTTCGGCACATGAAGGTTTTCCAGTTTCTCTTCAGGAACATTCCTGATATATTCTTCGACAATCTTCTTCAAACACGCCTTTCTGCCGCAGCATTTTCTATTACGCTGACTCTCTGCCGTCGCATAGATATCTTCACTCCTATCGCAATACCCCTGCATCATAAAACGAAGATCATCTTCTGAAAGCTCCAACGCTTTTCCGAACATCAGACATTGTTCCCGGCTTCCCGGAACATACTTTCCAGTTCTCCAGTATCGGATCTTCAAAAATTCCGTGTTTTTTTCAGGCGTACGCCCATGCATCCTCTCATACAGAAAACGGTCTGTTTCCGTCTTATTTTTCAGATTATATTTCTCCTGTATCCATTCATATCTATTCCTCACCCATTCAAGTTCCGGTCTTTTCTCATTCCCAAGCAAAATACATTTTTTGGCGAGTTTTGCCACCTCATCCATTGTATATCCGACATCCATCCCATTTCCTCCCACGCAAGCGAATTCTCTCTTACTATTTATATTCGCTTAGGGAGGACAAAAAGGGACAAAATATTCCATACTTTTAATTATTTTCCTCAATGGTAAACGGAATCTCAAAACTGTGATTCCATCTATAATTGACCGACCCTCCTTCGATAAATAACCGCATACTCTCTGGATTCGCCAGTTCTGTATTAATCATTAAAACATACTCTAGCCTCTCGGCCTCTCCATCCTCTGGTACGAAAGACAGCTTGTATTCAGACAAATTATTCGGATTATCATGCATGTCTGGATAATAACATTCTATCTCACAAAACAAGCCATACATGCAAGCAAGCGAACAATCCGGAATATCCGAAGAATATCCAAAACGAAGACTCCAGTTTCTTATAATCGGAGAGGAATCAGTCCACAAATAATCAGGAAAACACTCTGGCTTCTCATCGATAGGTATCAAGTCCTTAATCTGTATACTTCCTCCAGTCACTTGATATTCCTTATCCTCCCATGAACGTTTTATGGGGTCAAAAGGTATGTCAATCTCCTCAGTTATCTTTGCTTTAAAATATATCCACGGAATATTCAAGGTATAACTGCCCGGTTTCACCTTACCAAAATTCCACTCGAAATACGTTTCTTCTCCTCTTGGATGATACCTGATACATTCTCCCGGATATACCGTTTTGTCTTCTCCTGTTATTGTTATGATATCTTTCGGAGCGGAACCTAACTCTTCCGCAACAATCGCCGGAATAATCCGAAACTCATCCTCATCATCTAATGGGTGGATGGCAATAATTAACGTCCCGTCTTCTAACCGCGGTATCGCCAATATCCCACCCAAATCCCCTATTTGATAAGGATACCCTGTCACCTTTTCCTGTTCCATGGATACCATGTCAAAAAAGATACTGTCACCATCTGTAAATTGAATACACATATTCTCAATTTCCTGTTCATTGTATGGAAGCGAAACATTTTCAAATCTGTAAATCGACGAAGTTGTATGAGAATCTATCGTAGTACTTGAGTGATAATCTTCTTCCAGGATATTTTCCTGAAACGTAAGAAATGCCAAATCTATCTTATCTTCCATATAATCCCAATAGTCTTCTACATCCTTTTTCAGGAAAAGACTGAGTTTCACCGTTATCTTATGGTTGATATAATGTACTTCTTCCAATGTCAGGCTATACTCTTCATTCTCCACAGATTTTTGCTCCGCCAATACATAAACAGGCTCTTTTGGGTTCTCATTAACCCCATATCCGGGAACTACTGTGTATTCTTCCAGAACGTCAGACGTTCTGTCCACAGTCTCCTTTGGCGCTTCCGGCGACAGACCCATTGGGGGCGTCTCAGATGAAAATTCAGCAAAAGGCTCTTCTACCGGTAAATCAATATTCGGTTTCTGCCCTATTCCCTCTCCGGCCGTATTATCCAGATGAAGCTCCTGAACCTCTCCAATCCCGGTGTCATCGTCCGGTTCTTTCTCGGGTTCCTCCATTTCTCCCTCTTGCCACGGCCATGTCCACATCCCAATAGGCGGAATAACGTCAAGATAACGCAGAACTCCATATGCACAAGCTGTAAGTATAAATATCAACACAAACGCAAGCATTAGGCTCTGTCCCAGTTTCAGTACGCTCCTCTGATGGCGTTTCTTCACCGTCTCATAGGACAAATTCAGAGAATCTGCTATCTCCCGCACTGACATCCCATCGTAATATTTCATCCTTATTATCTGCAGTTCGTTTGGCTTCAGCGATTCCATAGCACGTTCCATATCCGCCCGCAATTCTGCCTTCTCAATCTGGGAATCACCTCCCCCCGCCAATTTTTCAACAAGAGTATCATCCCGCCAGCGATTCTCCCTCTGTTCCTTTCTGTAGAGAGACACAGACCTGTTTCGTACAATTGCCGTCAAGTAAGCTGACAACGAAGATTTTTTAGGGTTAAAGCGTTTCCTCTGAAAATAAAACTCCGAAAAAGCATCATTAACACATTCCTTGATATCTTCCGGGTTCTTCACATAGAGAGAACTCACATGCCAAAGTAACGCCGTATATTTCTCCATTAAAAGCACAATTCCCTTTTGTGAATCCCTCTTTAATACATCTATTATCCTCTCATCCGTCACTTCCATTTCTTTGATATCACACCTTACCTTTTTTCCTCATATTTCACCGTATACCTTCATTGGCTGTTTTTATCAAATGATTAGTTAAAAATAACATAGTACCCTTGACTAATCAATATTGTTAATTCTAACCAAAAAAAGAATAACCCACTGCTTTTTATCATTCTGCCGCCATCAGGCAGCGCATCATACAAAATACCTCCCGCAGCATTGATTATCTCCTAATCGCAGCCACAAGAGGTATCTTGTCTGTGTATAAACTATATACTCTTAATTCACATACTTCTGGATTAGGTTCCAGACTTCCGGACTCTCCTGTCCCAATGCCCATGCAGACGTACCTGCCAGCTTATTCTCCTTCATAAGCTTCAGCTTCTCTTCAATAGACTTCTCATCCTCCAGCCAGATCTCATAGGTGGTATTCTCAACTGTCCATGTAGCATAATTCTGTCTCAGCTCATCATTCCAGCTAAGCTCCGCGCCAGCTTCCTCAACCTTGGCTTTGGCTGCCGCCATTCCGAACGCCTGACTGTCTACCTTCATCTCATACTCGGCAGCTTCCGTTCCCTGCTGTTCAGCCAATTCCTCTGCCGTCTTAGGCGTCTCCTCCCACAATCTGGAGAAGAATGGAATCCCGTTAATTACCTTCTCGGCCGGAACCTCCTTCAATGTCTCTTCGATTCCTTCCTTCACGAAATTATAAGAAGCCACAGGCCCCGCAACAGGTGAACCTCCATAATGCTCGTCATATCCCATAATAATGACATAATCCGCAACTATTCCCTGCTCTTTACGGTTGTACTGCATATTGTATCCCTTCGGCACATAATTATCAACCGACAGCACAATCCCGTTCTGCCTGCATCTTACAGACAATTCCCGTATAAACTGGATATAATGCTCTCCACATTCATCCGAAATCTTCTCAAAGTCTACATTAATACCATCAATACCAACTCTCAACGCTTCTGACATCAACTGATTAATCAGACTCTCCCTCTTAGAAGTATACCGAAGCAATTCATATGATTCCTCATATGAGCTGATTCCTCCATCAAAATCACGGATTGTAGCCCACACTTCTATGTTCGCCTGATGTGCATAATTCACATAATCTGCCGACGCGATAGAATTCATATTTCCATCCGTATTCTCCACATGGAACCATGTGGGAGCAATGGTGGTCAGTCCCTTACTGTCTGCAATCCTCTGGAGTACCACGCTGTTCGCCTCGTCATTGGTTACATTATGCCATGCCATATTAATGGTATAGTCTTTCTTGATGCTTGTAAATTCCTGTTCTTCAAAGGCTCTTGAAACAACCTTCTTCTCTTCTTTTCTGAGAGTTTTGCTCTTCACGTATCCGATAAATCCGTCTTTGGTACGGACCTTCTTCCAGTCTCCTTCATCCTCTAATATCGTAACTTCGTCCTTCTTCTTAATCTGCGTCAGAATAGGGCTCTTCACCCCGCCCTGATAACGCACTTGGGTATTCTTCTTCACTGCCGCAACAGTCATCTCTCCCCAATCGCTGACAATCATCAAGCGGTTCGGGTCATTGTACAATTCATACTCGATATTCGTATACTGCTGGATAAAATCTAAAGCAATATATGCTGTGCTTCCCTCAGTTTTCAGAATGACGTAATCTTCGCTCTTCTTTTCCTTGGATACATTATAGTCCTTGCTTCCTACTTCCACAGTGACCATATCCTTCGGAAGGGTATACAAAAGAACATTCTCGTTGGGGTCCCAGTAAAATCTGCTATTGATGTAATCTCTTACAATCTCATACTGGACATAAGCCTTGCCGTCCGCAATCATTCCATGAGGTTTTACAACCTGATTATCTACAGTAATCGCAACCTGCCCTTCGCTTTCAATTCCATAATATTTGTTCAAATCATATTCTTTCTTTGAAGGACTATATTTTTTCCATAAAAATGCTGCTGCAACGATTGCAATTATAAATATAATCAAAGCCGCAATCTTAATTCCAAGGTTCCTCTTTCTTCTCCGCCTGGATTGCTGCTTTCTCATTACAGGTTTTCCATTGCCCGCCCTTCTGGACTGCATTCTCTGGATACTCTGACCATCCGGTCTCTGTCTTCCGCCTGACTGTTCGTCCTGTCTCTGCCTTCCGGACGGCTGCTCGTCCACTCTCTTCCTTGCGGACGGCTGTCCATCCAATCTTTGTCTTCCATATGATAAACTCTCTGTCCTTTGGCGGCCAGATGTCTCTTCGTCCTGGCTTTGTCTTCCAAACGGCTGGCTCTGGCTTCTAAATGACCGGTTCTCTGTCTTCTTCCGCACAAACGGCTGGCTCTGAGTACTCCTTCTTCCGACAGATTCCTCATCCGGCCTCTGCCTTCCATATGGCTGACTCTCTGCTCTTAGTCTTGCTCCAGACTGTTCGTCCGGCTTTTGCCTTCCCATCGGCTGTCTTCCTGCCTGTTCTTCTGCTGAAATACGGCTTCCTGTGCCATCTATATTCTTAGGCCTTAACACGCCTGTATTCCCTCTACGGTCTGAAGTTGTGCGGCTTCTTCTGCCTTTTTGCTCCATGCTGCACCTCCTACTCGACCTTATTATAACAAAACCCTCGGCGCACGTCATTACTTATTTCGACATTTTCTTGTTTTTTACGGGGTATTCGCAAATTTCTCGTTATCAGTTGCTTTCAATACTGGTAAACCACAGCTCTTTGATATCGCCATTTTCGTTAAGTACATAGTCTCTCATATAAGCAGGTTCCTCACGCATCACATGTGCTTGGACAATCTGCATGGGACTCGCAGGCATCCCGTCAATCCTCAAGTCTACCTGGTTATTCTCATATCCTGTCAATTCTCTGAACATCTTCTGTAAATCAACTTCATCCCCCACGTCTGACCTCCTTATATATGCCGGATGATAACTACGGCTGAGATTGCATATAATGATAAAAGGAGATGCCGTGATACAATTTCCTTTATACGCCACAGCTCAATATTAGATAGAAGATAGTCCCGGCATTCTAATACAATGTTAATAGTTCATGTGAAAATTGCCCGAAACGGCTGTTTTCAGATTCTTCTCTGATCTGTCTCTGATAGATTCATAGATTCGTAGTATATGAAATAAAATTAATTTAAGAAATTCTCCCTCCTTTGTTCTAAGAACGTAGTCATCAGGGAAAACTATCTTCTAATATTGTATATTATAATCGATAAAAACTCTTTACGCAAGCACTTTTTTAGTTTATACTTATTTTATTGAACATTCAAGGTTTTCTATGCTATACTACATTAGAAGGAAGTGATGAAATATGAAGATTGAAAAATTAAACGACAATCAGATCCGCTGCACTTTGACTCGTGCAGATCTTGCTGCCCGCCATCTTCAATTAAGCGAACTGGCCTATGGAACCGAGAAAGCTAAGTCACTTTTCCGCGATATGATGCAACAAGCCGCTTTTGAATTTGGTTTTGAAGCAGAAGACCTGCCTCTGATGATAGAGGCCATACCTGCTTCTGCCGACTCCATCGTGTTAGTAATTACCAAGGTCGAAGATCCGGAAGAGCTTGATACACGCTTTTCTAAGTTTGCCCCATCGTCTGGAAGCGATTGGGATTCTTCGAGGAAGGATGTCCTTAATAAATTAGAGGGGGCTGATACATTACTGGAATTAATTGATAAGGTGAAAGAAAAGTTCGGTAATTCCGTTGTACAGGAAGGAAAAGAAGAAGCGCCCGCGGAACCGTCTAAGAATGTTCTGCGCCTGTTCTCGTTCCCAACGATGAATAGTGTCCTGAAGGCAGTTCATTTGCTTAGTACCATTTATTCCGGCTCCAATACATTATATAAGGATGCGGAAGAAGATGTCTACATTCTGGCTCTTACACAGTCGGACCATACAATTAATGATTTTAACCGTATTTGCAATATGTTGTCTGAATATGGATCTATGGAAGTGTCATCAGGGGCTACTCTGGCATTTTTAGAGGAACATTGTGATATGGTTGTTTCAGATGCGGTACAGACTCTTGCAGCAGTCTAATGTATCTGCATCAGCAGTCACAGGCATAGTTTTTGCCGTCGTAAGAAGGGACTGCCAAAGTATAGATAAGATTTATCTGTACTTTGGCAGTCCCTTCTGTCTTTTCTTACGGCCGCTGCAAAAATTACTCACCTGCTGCCTGAATCGTCGCATTGAGCTTTTCAACCAACAAATCCGGATCTATGCCATGTCCCATTGCGCCTTCTTCGATGGATTCCATCTGTGAGTGCGGACATCCGATACAGCCCATTCCTGCTTCCATCAAAACTTCTACAATCTTCGGACACTTCTCATAATACTGCTCAAGAAGCTGACCAAAAGTCATGTCTTTAGAAACCTGTGCCATTCATAACGCCTCCTTTTCTCTTCAGTGTTTCCATTATAATCGCTTTTTATCATTGTGTAAACATTTTCAAAAAATTTCTTCCTGCTTTTTGACTTCTCACATGTCAACCCATTTTTCCATTTTTTTCGACAAAATTCCATTTTTATTATATCTTCACAAAACATTCGTTCTTTTCTTTCCTCTGAGTAATCCCCAAAATCCACTGCAATTAATGTGGAAAATGTGGATAAAATAAAAAAAACAGTGGTTTTTCCACCTTTTTTGGCTGTTCTATTGTGGAAAACTTGGAAAAACCAAATTTCCATTTTTTTACATATTTTTACATTTTTG
>CATLIP010000003.1 GCA_949957035.1 uncultured Lachnospiraceae bacterium | reverse complement strand
AAGCGTTCTTTTTGGTTCATCCCATCTTCAATCAGTACTACATTGATGTTTTCCATATTTGACAAGCATATCAATTCATTTATATTCGCATAATCCCTGATATTGCCCTTTTTATCAGGATTCTTATCCCTCCATTGTTTTGCTGTCATACCAAATAATGCCATATTCAGCACATCCGCTTCTGATGCATATATGACCGAAGTTTGCTGCGGCGTAAGTTCCGGTGGAATGAGATTGACTTTGATTGCATCCGTATGTATCCGATAATTTATTTTTGCCAATTCCCTCTTAGCACTCCATCCAAATAAAGCCTGTTCTTCTTTCTTTAACCGCTCAAATTCCCTAATAAGATATAATTTAAACTGTGGAGATACCCAGCTTGCAAATTCAAATGCAATATCTTTATATGCATATGTTCCACCATACCGTCCTGCTTTTGCTACAATGCCTTTTGAATTTGTACGAGATACCCATTGTTTAACCGACATGATAAAACGGTTTAATCCAGCCTCCAACATGATTTCTTCATAGGCAGCAGCATTGAAATCTGCATTATATATTTCTTCCCATATGCCAAGAAATTCTATTGTATTCTTGTTGCGTAACCATTTTTCTATCAGAGCAGGTCCGTTGTTAATTTTTCTTACCATATCAGTTAAAGAGATATAATCATCCTCTTCAATTTGCAGCACCTGTATTTCTGTACCATCAACATTTAGTTTTCCCATGAGACATCCCCTTTTCGTTCATGTCATGAAACCATGATAGCACATTCTTTGATATTTATCATTATGTTTTCTTTGGTGGATTTTTTAATCGCTCAAGCACAGTTTATATTATATCTTGAAAATATACTGGTTTTTGCGCACTTAGCATGGTATAATTTGTCCATCAGGTATATGCCGGATAATCTATAAGCGAAAAGGAATGGTAAACATGGTTACATCGGTAGACTCCTATATCTCCCATCATGGAGAACATCTGTGGGATTTTGAAATTTTATCCGACTTTCAATATGAAAATGTTAATCGTATTCATCCCTTAAAACAAAGGGATGTTTTTGAACTTATAAAAGCTGTTGAAAATGATTCTCATATTATAGGTATCATTATATTCGGAAGCGCTATCCGTTTCGACTGCCATTCTATGAGCGACTTGGATGTATTAATCATACGGGACGATTCCCTTCTGAAAATCGACGCCTCGTTATCAGAAGTAAGAAGTGAATTAGACATTATCTTTCATTCAAAACTAGGCAGCCGTTTGAAAACAGAGATAAGCAAAACCGGTGTAATCGTATATAGGAGGCGGCAAGATGTGTGATATTCGTTTTTTCAAATCTGCATATCATTGCTATGATGTTGCAGCCAAACTGATGAAATATTACAAACAGGATGAAATGTACCTAAACGATGTTGCATATAATCTGCAGCAATGCGTAGAAAAAACCTTAAAGGCATTTTTAGAGTGCAAAGGAGTTACAATTCCACAGACTCACAGCATTCATAAACTAATTTCTATGTCAAAAAATAACGGTTCTGCAGCAATTATTACAGATTGGATTGCTGCAAATCAATATGAAATTGAAACCTGGGAGTCTGATACCAGATATAATTTTGATATGAGCCTTGAATTTGAACGTATTCAATGCGGACTACAGGAAGTGAAGCTATTCCTGGATAAAAACCATATGAGCTATACCCTGAATCCAGAACTCGGCAAAGACATGCAGGAGAAGCTGAAAGCAAAACTTCCGCAGACACTTACCATACATGATAATTTTGAATGGAACTGTTATTACAGTATTTTCAAAAAGCAGTTAGTCAAGTAAATACATCTCTTCTGTGCCGGGACTGTCTGAAAACCTCATTTTCTGACAGTCCCTTTTGTTTTCGCTAATTCTTTACTTATAACATTTCCGCAAAAGCAATCCCCTTAATCCCGAATTGTTCCGCCACCCCTGCCGTACTCTCATCAAACCCCGATTTGGAGAAAACAAAGTAATATTTTTCCGGACACGAGAATATTTCTCCCCGTTCCACAAGGGTCTGCAGAACACCTGCATCCACCAATTCATTCCTCCACTTGCACTCTCCAAAAAGCATCTGCCCTTCCCCGGGCGCCACAATATCAATCTCTTCTTCCCGTTTCTTCGCCGGATTCGTCCCCCACCATCTACCCAATTTCCCGAAGAAAAACGGCAATGTCTGATAGACATCCGGGCGATACAGATATTGTCTGCAAATCTCTTCAAAAACACTTCCCATGAACGAACTAATCTGAGTCCTCACAAACTCCGTATAGACAAATTCTCCCGTCCCCATGGCAATCGCCGTAGTATTCGGGCGTACAAACCGATACCAGAACAAAAACATGCTGTCTTGAAGACGATAAATCGTCTTTCGGCTGGTTTCCTTTTCCGTAATCGGATGTTCTTTTTCCACAATCCCAATCTCTATCAAGGAGGACATAAAATTACTGCACGCACTGCTCTCAAGCCCTGCCTTCACAGAAATCTCATTCAGCTTACTTGCCCCGCCCGCGATCGCCGAAATAATCGAATGGTAAGAAGCCGGGGCTCTCATCTCCTGTTTCAGCAAATTGACCGGCTCTTCAAACAATGTCCCATTGTCGTCAAAAAACAGTGATATCAGATTTTCATCCACAGACATATGGTTCTTGATTCTGGAAAGATATTCCGGCACACCGCCTGTCACGCCATAGAGCACCGCCTGCTCTTCCGGCATAAACCCCTCCAACATTTCCCTTGATTCAAAGAAGGTAAACGGACGGATTCTAAATTGCGCCGTCCTTCTGCCATACAACGGACTTTTATAGCCAAGCACCTGATTCTCCATAAAACTCATAGACGATCCGCACAGAATCAGAAACAGGCGGCTGTCTTTCCAGCAGGTGTCTATATGCTTCTGAATAATGGAGGAAATCCCCGGATAGGACGCCGCCAGATAAGGATACTCATCAATGGCAAGTATCAATCGTTTTTTCTGGCAAATCCTGTCAATATCTGCAAAAAGTTTTTCAAAATCACTGTGGACGGCATCGATTCCACGCCATTTCATGACCGCATGGGACAGCCCGTCCAGATTCTCTTTCATCGTCCCTTCAATGGATATGTAAGAATTTGCAGAAATATAGTCAAAAAATCTTTCCTACCCCCATCATGACCAGCGCCATCCCACCTGCCATGGCATAAAGTTCATTGACGACCAGACAGATTTTCATAATTGGGTTCTGCACTTTCCCTTTCATATATACGGCAAATGTGAATATTCCCGCCAAAATCATAAAAACTGCATAGCATCCTATCGTAATCTCCGCCGCCGGCGACTTGAGCGCCCACTCATGACGGCGCAGCAGCAATATTGTCCATGGCAGGAACACCATCACGCCTGCTGCCCCTGTTAAAATCCCTTTCATACTTTGCTTCATTCTCACTTATCTCCTTTCACTTCTCCCGAAACATCCTACCGCAACAGCAAGGCAGATTCCGGTGAATCCAACTGCAATTGGAACCCACGGATTGAAATCCATTTTCATTTCCGCAATATTTGCCGCCAATTCCCCATACTTCGCCGTAATGACGTAAAATGGGTAATCCATTGGATAGACAAACCATACCTTTGTGTTAATCATCAGGACTGAGGGCACAATGGACGCCAGTCCGATTCCTACTGAGAATATTGGCGTATGGATGCACACAGACAGCATCCAGAAAAATGCAAGCATCGGCACTGCCGAGACATACATCGCCACTGCCTGTTTCCACACAAACAACGGCGGCAGTAAAAATTCATAGCCTTGTGTCTGTGATGCGACAGCGGCGCTGATATAATACATTCCAATCATCATTGCAAACTGGATTGCCGCCAGCATCAACAGAACGGCATATTTTGCCAGACATAATCTACCCCTACTGATTGGTAACGCCAGCATCCGCAGGATACCGCTGCCGCTTCGTTCCGTCTGGGCAAGCATTACCGTACACACGACCATGGCTGCCGGAAACATGAACCATGCCATTCCCATGAACCCCTGAATAAAAAAATTGTGCTCTGGGGAAATTCCTTCCGCCTGCATCCCAAAATTCAGATGGGCGTTCAAAATGGAGGGAATCCAGAGCATCACCGCCGCAATCCCAAGAATCAGCAAGATTTTGGAGCGGCGTATCTTCTTCCATTCCACGCCTACTAATACCGGAAAACTCATGCCAAAGACCTCCTGACCTTCAAAACTATCATTTCTGCCCCAAAAAACAACAGGATTTCCACGAAAGCGGCAATCAGATAGCCCGCCGTTTTTCCTGCCTGCGTCTCTCCCAATATCTGGAACGGCAATGCAAACGGAAAGATTGACAGGGCAAAATATTTCACAGGAATCATCGTCGCCAGAAATACACATACCACATCAATTCCAAGGGAAACCCACATATTCCTGCACACCGAAGCGAGCAGAAGGGATATGGCGGCGACCGGAAGCAGCATACAGAAGAAATATCCAAAGTTCTGGAATAAATCCTTTGCATTGCTTTCCCCTCCGAACCAATGCATGGTACAGAACATCAGCGATACCATCTCAATCGTCAGGATTACCGCGCATATTAGGGATAGCAGAATAAATTTCCCCAGAAATATCCCCTCTTCCCTGACGGGGAGCGTCGTAATCCGCTGGATGGCATTTTCTGCGTACTCTGTATGGTACATCATACAGGCAATGGTGATAACCAGAAGCATATTCAGCATTGCCATCATCTGCCAGTCTGCCTGAAGGAGCGCGCTAAGCGGCTGCTGCGAAATATTTGTATATTGCTCCGAACGGACCGCCAACTCTAATATGGGAATGAACGCCGCCAGACAGCCTCCAAGCAGACAGCCGGGGATGATACCTGTCCTTCTTATTTTCTTATACTCTAACGCCGTATTCATTGACATATGGCCTCCCCCCGCCTCTGTGCATATTATCTTGTTCTATGATTGCAAGAAATGTATCTTCCAGATTGTCTGTGGGATACCCTTTCAATTTTCCTTCTTGCTTTAATTCTTCAAGCGTCCCCTCGAACAAAAGCCTCCCTTGGTTCAGAATGCCGATATTATCCGCCATCAGCTCTATTTCCGCGAGGAGATGGGAGGAAACCAGAACCGTACAGTTAAGCTTTTCCGGCAGTGAACGAATCAAGGTACGTATCTCGTGGATTCCTACCGGGTCAAGACTGTTGGTAGGCTCGTCAAGGATTAGAATCGGCGGTCTGCCGATGAGCGCGCTTGCGAGGCCAAGCCGCTGCTTCATACCCAGCGAATACTTCCTTGCAAGCCGTTTTCTCCACTTACTAAGCCCGGTTAGTTCCAACGCGTCATCCACCGCCGACTTGGGAAGCCCTAAGATTCTGCGTACAATATCCAGATTCTCTTCGCCGGTAAGATTGCCGTAGAATGACGGGGCTTCAATGAACGAACCGACTTCCTTTAAAATACGGATTCTGTCCTGCGGGTACTTCTTCCCGTCTATCACGAAATCTCCGCTTGTCGGCTTCGTAAGACCTAAGAACATTTTCATTGTCGTGGATTTCCCTGCGCCGTTGGGTCCCAGAAATCCGTAAACCGTTCCTTTCGGGACATGAAGGTCTACATTGGATACTGCTGTAAATCCTGCGTATGTTTTCGTCAAATGATGGGTTTCAATGATATTCATGTGCTTACACTCCTTTGCTGTTTTCTACTCTTACAGTGTATACCGCCGACCTTACAGCCACATTCCCGTAACCTTACATCTACCTTACATTTTCTCAAACGGCTCGATTTTCAAACGGATACATGTTATGATTGATACAGAAAATACTATAACGTAAAAGGAGCAGCCTTATGATACCAAATTACCTGAAAAATAAACGCATACTACTCGTAGACGATGAACCGGAGCTGCGGGATATGGTTCGTTCTATTTTATTGGAAGAAGGATTCATGAATCTTAGGACTGCCGGCAGCGTACGGGATGCCCTTGATGCTGCCAATGTATTTCATCCTGAACTGGCAATCCTTGACGTTATGCTTCCGGACGGGGACGGGTTTACTTTGATGGAACAGTTGAAATGCGCTTCTGACTATCCTGTCCTGTTTCTGACTGCCCGGGGCGAGGATGGGGACAAATTCAGAGGTTTTGGGCTGGGGGCAGACGATTATATGGTCAAACCATTTCTTCCAAAGGAACTTGTCTTCCGTATCGCCGCAATTCTGCGGAGAACCTATAAGGATGAGAATCCGCTGGCGACGCTGAAACATTGTGAGATTGATTTTGAACGTGCGGAGGTTCTGTGGCGAAAGGAATGTGAAGCCAAACCGGGCCGACGCATCCCCTTAACAGCCAAGGAATATGAGATTCTTCTCGCCCTCTACCGCAACGCCGGGCGTATTGTGACCATCGATACGCTGTGCGAAGCCGCATGGGGAGACAATCCCTATGGATATGAAAACTCCCTGATGGCGCACATCCGACGCATCCGGGAAAAGATTGAAGCCGCCCCTTCTAAACCGGAATCTTTGATTACCGTTAAGGGGCTGGGTTATAAACTGATTGTGCAATTGGAGAAATGAACATGAAAAGCATTCCTAAGTTAATCCGGCGTTTTCTCGCCATTTTGATGCTGAGTATCATCCTGCTCTTCTTTCTGAATATTGTTGTATTGATTACCCTCAATTTGCAGCAGAGACCCGGCGCTTCTCCTTGGACGACCGCTCTGGAAACCGGCGCCGCCCTGCAAAAAACAGAAGAAGGAGACGGTTATGTTCTTCCAAAGGACGCCTCCCTCGCATTATCCGATGAAAATGCCTGGGGGATTCTGATTGACGGCCACACCCACCGGGTCGTCTGGCACACAGACAATCTCCCCGATGAAATTCCCTTGGAATACTCCCTGTCAGATATCGCTGCCCTTACCCGCGGTTACATCATGGATTATCCTACCTTTCCCGGCGAATCCGCGGATGGTCTGGTGGTCCTTGGCTATCCCAAAGACCGCTACTGGAAACATTTGTATCCCAACTGGGACTATCATTTTATAGCAAATTTACCCAAATACCTATTGAATGTGTTACTTGTAAACGCGGTTCTTATCTTTCTTATTTACTTTACCGCAAACATGAAACTTCTGCGCTCTGTAAAACCTATTACAGAAGGAATACAAAAACTGCCCACCAAAGAACCTGTTTTCGTGAAGGAAAAAGGGTTGCTGTCCGAGCTTGCCGCGAATATCAATCAGACTTCAAGGATTCTGGAATCTCAGAATTATCAGTTAAGGAAAAAAGAGAATGCCCGCGCTAACTGGATTGCAGGAGTTTCCCATGACATCCGCACACCGCTTTCTATGATAATGGGGTATGCCGGGCAGCTTGAGGAATGCCCGCGCCTTACTGCGGATGAACGCCGGAAAGTGTCTGTAATCGTGAGACAGTGTACGCGAATGCGCGACTTGGTCAATGACTTGAACCTTGCGTCAAGGCTTGAGTATGACATGCAGCCCCTTGACAGGACTCGGGAAAATGCCGTCGCTATTGCAAGGCAGGTCGCCGTTGATTTTATCAATATGGATGTCAGCGGAAAATATTCCATAGAATGGAAGACCTCACCGGAGATTACGGATTGTCCTGTTTCTGTGGATAAAAATCTGATTCGCAGGGCAATCTCTAATCTGATTCAAAACTGCATCAACCACAATGCAGATGGATGTACCATCTATGTCTCCGTACTTAGGAAAAATACTTGGGATGAAGCTGGCGATGAAGCTCCCGGGGATGATAATGATTCTATGGGGAACTTGGGAGTCTGTATCCTCCGAATAGAGGATGACGGAACGGGTATGTCGCCGGAAATCATTCACAGATTGAATTCTATGCCTCATTATATGGTGTGCGACAGTAATGCCCCAAAACAGCAGCATGGACTGGGGTTGTTGATTGTCAGGCAGATTGCCAAATCACACGGCGGGGATATGCGAATGTGCCAGAGCGCTTATGGGGGATTGTGTGTAGATATTCTGTTACCGTTCATTCCTGCAATCTGATGCAAATTGGGACAACATCTTGCAAAAAGCAATTTTCAGACACACACTACATTAGGATAAAATTTTTATTTTGTGAAAAAGAAATGTATCTTGCAATTAAAACCTGCATATGCTATAATGCCGTTAGGCAAAGAAATGTGGAGAAATCCATGTAGGCAAAGAACAAATCCCCCGACCGTAATGGCGTACAGTCGAGGGATTTTTCTTTTCTTTTTATAGTGGCAAAGCACCCACTAGGCTATTTGTTGCCTTTGTCGTGCCTGTCTAGCCATTTGCTGATGAGGTGGCAAACCACACCTGCTACGACAGTCACAAGAAATGTGAAGAATAACTCCATGCAAACACCTCCTCCCGTTGCCGGGTGTAGGTTAGACAACACAAGCATTATAACATATCAAGGAACATTCTTCTATCTCTTTCTTAAAAGACTTTACTTGCATCGGATTGTAGCTGACACAATCCAATGCAAGTAAAGTAGAATATATTGAAAGGAGGGTTAGCATATTATGGAAGAAAAGAAAAAGCTTCCGATAGGAATTGAATTTTTCAATCATTTCAAAACCGACAACTATTACTATGTAGATAAAACAGGCTTTATCAGCGAACTTATCCGGACAAAGGGCAGTGTAAACCTTTTTACAAGACCGCGCCGTTTCGGGAAAAGCCTGAATATAGACATGCTGAAATCTTTTTTTGAGCTTGGCGCCGACGCCTCTCTGTTTGAAGGGCTGAAAATAGCGCAAGAACACACTCTCTGCCAGCAATATATGGGAAAATATCCTGTTATTTCACTCAGCCTAAAGGACGTTGACGGTGAAAATTACAAAGTAGCCTATGACAGCCTTGGAATTCTTATCAGTGAAGAGGCAGAACGCTATAGTTTCCTCATTGACAGCGAACAACTGACTACCTCCGAAAAAAATAAATTCCAGAAGTTAATGGACGGAGATTTTGAAAACAGCGCTTTCCTGTATAACAGCCTGAAATTATTGACCCGGCTGCTTAGAAAGCATTTCGGGACGCCTGTCATTGTCTTAATTGACGAATATGACGTTCCTCTCGACAAGGCTTACCAGAAGCATTACTATGCAGAAATGATTCAACTGATCCGTTCATTTTTCAGTCAGGGGTTAAAGACCAACCCCAATCTTTGTTTTGCAGTGATTACCGGCTGTCTTCGTATTGCAAGAGAGAGTATATTTACCGGATTGAACAATTTTAAGGTGCGCACGATTTCAGACGTCCGTTTTGGAGAATATTTTGGATTCACGGACGAAGAAGTCCGGGCAATGCTGGCTTACTATGGGTTGGAAGAGAAGTATGGCCTATTCAAAGAATGGTATGACGGTTATCATTTTGGAAATGTGGATGTGTACTGCCCATGGGATGTGATAAACCAGTGTGATAAGTTCTGTGAATCGAGAAATGCTCCAATGGAACCTTACTGGGAGAACAGCAGCAGTAATTTTATTGTAAGAGATATACTGGAAAACTCCTCTGAAACTACAAAATCTGAGATTGAAGCTTTGATTTCCGGTGATACGATTCAAAAAGTGTTGATTCCGGAACTGACTTACACAGATTTGGATAACAAGGAAACCAGAATACGGCAGACGTATCTGTGGAGTGTACTTTTTGCAACGGGATATCTGACAGATGCCGAAGAACCGAAAGGTAAAATACATCGTCTAGCCATTCCGAACCAAGAAGTTCTTGGTATCTATAAAGAGCATATCCTCTCTTGGTTTCAAACGAATGTTACTCAAAACGCAGCCGATTGGACTCGTTTCTGCAGGGCATTCATAGATGGCGACAGTCCAACGGTTCAGACTGTTTTCAACGAATTTATGTCAGATTCCATTAGTATTCGCGATACCTGTGTCCACAAAGAAATGAAAGAGAATTTTTACCATGGATTATTGTTGGGTCTGTTGAAAGCCAACGGACATTGGATCGTAAAATCTAACGCCGAGTCCGGAACCGGCTACACAGATATCAAACTTACCGTTCCACAGGAAAAAGTCGGCTGCATCATTGAAGTAAAATATGCGGAAAACGGAACCTTTGATTCTGCCTGCCAGAAAGCGTTAAAGCAAATCGACCATGACGGATATGTTTCCGCATGCAAACAAGAGGGCATGGAGACAATTTATAAGTTTGGTATTGCATGTTATAAGAAAAAATGTAAAATAGTATGTGTACCGGAAATATAAAAATGTAGTATCATGAAAAGACGAGGAGCAAACCATGAAAAATGAAAGATTTGAAGTAATCTACTCTCAAGGCAAATTGAATGTATCAGAAATCTGGGTAGACAAAGTAACCGGCGTGAATTATTTATACCATGTCAGCGGTCAATCAGGCGGATTAACACCATTGCTTGACCGGGAAGGAAAACCCATTATTTCTCCGGTCATTAACCAATAGCTGACAACTCCACTGGGGGAGGGGCGCAAATCTTCCCATCTCCCCCTTTCCTCATTTATTCCACCAATTCCCCAAAATCTTCCCGCTCAAATTCCTGAATCGAAATATGCCGCTTATTGGGATTGGCATACACAAAGGTCTTGTCTACATTTTCCAGATAATTCTGTATCTTATCATTGGTCGCGCTGATAATCGCCTGGAAACCAAGCCCCCGTATCAGGGAAATACAGCTTGCCACCTTCTCCGCATCCATCTTGGAAAACGCCTCGTCCAACACCACCAGCCGAATCGTCGGGTTTCTCTGATACCTTGCCGGAGTATTCACTTTATAGACCTGGGCAAAACTCGCCAGAAGAGCCACATACAAAGGATTCTGCCCTTCACCGCCGGAGTTCTTCTTAATCATCCTACCAAGCCCGATTGCCATATCCTTCTGCCCTTTTATAATCTGCTGCATATCGAAAGACAGATAAGTGCGGTAATCTGCGTATTTATCCATATTCTTCTTCGCCTCATTCAGCTCCTCCGAAGTCGCATTCTCCGGCGGGATGAATATATGAATCAGCTCATTCATCAGCTCCCCGTATTGGTTCTCATGCTCCATGGTAAACATGTCAAGCTGGTTCTCCATGGTATCGGTCAACTGCGAAGGATGAATCTGCAGTGCGTCGTCCATGAACATCTTATAATACCTTCCGTCCGCACCCTTGTTCTTCGTAATCACAAACTGATACTTATCCTTCCCGAAATCCAGCCCGCTGATAATCCGGTTCAGCTCGTCTTTGCGCTGGTATGCTTCCCGGATGGCGCTGCGGATTTTGAAAATAAAGTCGTCCTTAAAATGCTCGACGGCAGAACGCGCCTGTTCTTTCGCAGACTCCCGGAACGCCTCCAGCTCATCGCATCTGAGATTTTCCAGCAAATCATCGTAAGGAATATTATCCCGGATGGCTGTAGAGAATGTCCGGTTCGGGTAATTCCTCACATAGCTGCTGCGCTCCTCCACTAATTTCTGGTAAGCCTCCTCCTCAGCTTCACGCATCGGGTAGAGGTCTGCAAGACGCTGACGCTTGAGATAATCGTAATTCCCGGATTTTCTGCCGGAGAGATATTTCTGAAATTCCTGCTCATACTGTTCTATTCTCAGGGTCTCCCTAGCTCTCGCCGCATCCCTATTTTCTCCCATACCCCTTGTTTGATTTTCGTCTTCATCAAATAAACTCAATAAACGACCGTCGTCAGACATACCAGCCGCCTTCCCTGATTCTGCCCGCAGTTTCCGCCGCTGCTCCATAATCCCATTCTCCGCCTGCAAAAGCTCCTCGCGCAGTTTTTCAATCTCCTTCTGGTAATTCCAGATGGTTTCCTGCACCTTGACCACCTGAGATTTCTTCACATCCTGTCTTTCCTGTAACTCCCGCTTCTTTGCCTCCCATGCATCCACAGACTGGCTCTTTAGCATCTCAAGCTTCTTTGCAATCTGGCTCTTTTGCTTCATTTTCCCGGAAATCTGCCGGATATCCCCAAGCTGCCCCAGATAATCCTCCATTGGCTGGCTAAGCCTCTCCAACTGCATCGTCTGGCGGATTTCCTCCAACTGCTCCTGCAAGGGCAGCCGTTCCTCCTGCAGCCTCTGGCACTGCTCTTCCAGACGGCGGATTCTTTGGCGCATACTGACATCTCCGATGTAAGCGCATCTGGTATAATTTTCTGGGTGGATATGCTGCAGACGGAAACTATGGTACAGCACGCAGTCCGGCGTAACGCCAATCTTGCAATCCCTAAGCTCCTCCACAGTCTCGCACTTCATGACATTTCCCAGAAAGAAATCGATATACGCCTGTACATACGGCTCTTTCGCCAGCACCTCTTCTGCCAGCGCGCCTTTCCTTGCAGGGTGAGATTCCTTCATCACCTTCTCCGTATCCAGCACAGACGCCCGGAAGAACTTCTTCTTATCCATCTGCTGATAAATATCCATGGCAATCTTCGCATACGCCGGTTCTACGATGAGCAGCAGCTTGTTATTTCCCATATACCCCTCGACCGCATTCTGCCAGCGTTCGTCTTTCAAATCTAATAAATCCGCAAGAATCTGAACATTGACAAATTTCCCACAGCGCTCATGAAGGCGTCCCCGCAGCTCGAACCTTGCCTCTTCCAATTCTCTCGGATACGCTTTCTTCCCCTGTTTCAAGGATTTCAGCTCTTCCCTTGCCTCACGCTCTTCCTTCTTAATCCTCCTGAGTTCAGCGTCCGCCTCCTGCCTTTGCTCCTCCAAATCCTCCTGGATGTCTTGTAAGCTGCCCATGAGCCGCTCAAGCTCTTCTTCCGAAATGTCTTCATCCGCAAATTTATCAATATCCCACAACACCTGATTGGGCGTTACATCCTTGTCCTTCCACTCTTTCAGCCGCTCTGCCGTCTGCTGCCATCTCGCCTTGCTGTTTTCCAGACGCCTAAGCTCCGTATCCACAGCCTCCTGCTCCGACTCAAGCCCCAGGTAGCCGCTATTCGCAATCCTCAGGATGACCTCCTCATATTCTTCCTGGATTCCCCTCTGCTCTTTTTCAAGTCCGGCTTTCTGATTTTCACCGGCGGCAATCTCTTCCTGACGGCTCTCAATCTTGTCCCGGCATTCCTGCACCTGCGCCGTAAGCCTCAGCATTTCCAGACGCTCGATTTGGTAGGCACACATTTTCGCAGCCTCGCGTTTCCCGTCATAATCCTCATAACGCTCCCGAATCTGCGTAAGACGCCGGATTTCCTCCACAGTTTCCTCAATCTTTCCCCGCATCCGCCCATACTGCATGACGCTCTCCTGCAAGTCCTCAATATGGATATCCTGCTCCATGCAGATATATTCTTTCACAAATTCCTCCAGTTTGATGTTCATACGGAACGGAATTGCCCGCTTGAACAGTCTTGGGAACTTCTCCATATCCAGTCCGCCCAGATAGATATCATAGAGCTGGCGGCGGAAACGCTCGTTGCTTGTACCGCAATAGAACTGTTCCGGTGAAAATGTCCTTTGCAGATATTCCCGCAGTTCAAGAGAACTGAAACACCGTTTTCCAATCCGGTAGCCGTCTTTCAGAAAATCCCCCGTATGCCAAAAAAACAGCCGGTTTACATCGTTGGTCGCCGTATCCACATCGAATACCACACCCACGCACTGTTTTTCCTTCGTGTTGGTCTGCTCCATCTCCAGCACGATGGTACTGGAAAAATTCTGGTTCCTCAGGTATTGCGCCTCATTGTTCTCGCTGATGTTGACCATGCCCCGCAGGTATTCAATCAGGGTGCGGTCAGAATCGTCCGCCGCCGCCTTGTTGAAGAACCCTCTCCCGTCTGTGCTGGCGTACAGTACAATCTGCAAGGCATCGATGACTGTGGACTTTCCGCTGCCGGAATGTCCGGTAAAAAAATTGATTCCCTTGCTTAACGTCAGTACTTTCCTGTCTATGTAATGCCAGTTATTCAGGCATATCCTCGATAGCGCTTTGAATGGCTGTTTCGTCTCCAAGATTGTCCTCCTCCCCGAATGTCGCCAACAGTTCCCGAATCTCGTCCCCCAGCAATACGGCATTGATACAGGGGTAAATGATGATTCTCGTCTGCTCGTTCATCTCTTCTAACGCCTCTAGCGGCTCAATCATCTGGTATTTTCTCAGAAGTGCGATTGTGCGCCTCATTTCTGTGACGGACGGCAGGCTTTTCAGTACCCGAAATTCCCCTGCCTTGCCGTTCATTGCGCCCAGCGTGGTCACGATATGGCTGCTTGAGGATACGCTCTCCATCTGCTCGTCGTAGATGAGTTTTAACACCAACAGGTAGATTGTCGCAAGCCTTGACAGCTTCTTTGTAAAGGCTTGCCCGCCTTGGATGTAGACGACGCCCATGTGTGCATTTTCTTTTAGGGTGATTCCTGCTATGGAAAAATACTCCCGCAAAAATTCCAGATGCTTGCTGCACGTCCGGTATTCCTTTACGTACTGCATCCGCCCTGTGCGCCGGTCGTATCGGCGTTCCAGAAGATAGGTCTGGGAGAAGAGAGTCTTAATCACTTCTGTCAGCATGTCCTGTTCTTCCTGGGTGATTTGTTCAAAATATTCTATCAATGTTTACCTCCCGGTTTCAATCCGTACTCTTTGCCAAATATTTCTTGTTTGCTCCTCTTCCAACTACAAGAACAAGCCCCTCATTAACCATTTTTTTCATAAGTGTAAAAATCTGCCCATTTTCATAAATAAAATCAAGAATGTCTGCATTTGCCGCGTAATGTCCAGCAAATCTAAATTAGTATTATACTCTATTTTTCACTAAAATCAATGAATGTAAGTGAATTTTCACTGAATTTTTGTATTTGTAATGAATTTATATCATCTATGCAGATAAAAGACCACTAGCTCCATTTCGCTGTCTGCCTGAAAAACTGCTTCTACCCTCTCACACTCAACATCTGCATTTGGCCATGAACAGACACTTCAACAGAATCCGGCCACTTTATCACAAACCCACAACAAAAATCCCATCATACGTCCCCACTGCTTTACAAACAGGAACAAATGCGATAAAATTAACAGTAGATAGATTACAGTGAAAGGCGGTACGGAATATGGAAGAAAAAAGAAAAGACAGACGAATCAGCCTGACGGCGCGGTTAGCGATTAAGAATATGAGCGACAGTTCAGCAAAACCAAAGAACATTGAGATTGATGTGCTGGACGTATCCAAGACAGGCGTGGGATTTATCTGTGATACCCCCCTGCTAATCGGAGAAGTGTATGAAGCTGATCTAAAAATCTGGACGGATGAGATTATCCATGCATTTTTGAAAGTGGTCAGAATCGAACAAATGAAAGACGAACGTTATATGTGCGGGACAATCTTCATCGGCCTGCCCGAGATGAATGCCAAACGGATTGAAATCTATGACATGATGAACCGCATTGAGCAGGGTTCACAGCAGTAGAACTCCTTCCTGCTGTTGCTGTCAATCGTAACAAGAGGGCGCTGCAAAATACAGCTTATATACCAACAGCTATTTTGCAGCGCCTTCAAACTCTTTTTCCACAAGGGCAATTAGCCCCATCACACGCGCCTGCGCACAAACCTAAGCGCCGGATACCGGTATCCGTTTTGCTCCACAAGTCTTGCATCTTCCTCAAGAACGGCATACCTACTGTTCTTCCTCGTACTGTAATCGTATGCCAGAATCAGCTTTTCGAAGTCTTCCCCGTCCCTAATCACCATCTCCGAGGCATCCATAACCTCATCCTTCATATGCTCCTCAATAAATTCCTCAATCTGCTCCTTGCTATACCGCACCTGTATCCGGTTTAGCTTAAGCACATCATCCTTATCCAAATCCGGCGTTTCCACATCCGCCTCCAACCGGCTTATAAAATCCTTCCGGCTCTTGCGACGTTTGTACAGGGATTTCTCCGACAGCATTTCCACAAACGAAAGATTCATCCTCTCTGCCGTCTTCTCAAGCATCTCCTCCTGGTCTTCTCCCGCCGACATACGGTTTAAAAGCTGCACTATCATCCCCTTGGTATCCGACTCGCCGCTTAAGAGATAATTCAGCCTCGTCACAGTTGCCCGCACGTACTTTGTGTGCTCTTTATCCATATTAGAAATCCGGCGCTCAATATCGTCAAATCCTCTTTCAATCAAATCCAGAAGCTCCAACACATCATCCCTGGTATCCCCCATGGCCCGGGCACATCTTCGGACATTCTCAATCCATTCTTCATTATCGCGCATTTCCCGGATAAACTTCTTGATATCCATCTTATAAATATAGAAATTATCGGAGGTTTTCAGGATATGGTACTTCTTGCGCACGATTTCCTCCACATACCCATCCAGATGTTCTCTAAGCAGATCCCCGTAAGATTCCTGCTCCAAAAGCCGCCCGAAAAACTTATCCATATTATGAAGCATGTCCTGAAGCGCTTTATTCAGCCTCCGGGTATTGACCAGCGCCGTTCTCAGCATGCTCAGACTGGACCTTGGGTCATTGCGGAAAGAAAACAGCGTGGCGTAAACGTTCTGAATATAGATGTCCGTCTCTTCCATTTCGTCAGAGTTCAACCGCTCAAACGCTTCAATAAATACCGCTGAATAATCTGGAATCACAATATTTGTCACCAGCGTATGGTAATCCTCAATTCGTTTTAACCAGCCGGTTTTCAGAAGCCAGCCAAGGATTCGCGCGGAAGGCGTCTCCATCATGTCCGTCTCCGTCTCGCTCTCCTCTGCCTTAAGCTCAAAACGTTTCCTTGCGTTCATATCGCTCAGCGTTTGGATGCACACTTCCCGGGTCAGGAAATAATTACTGTACTGATATTCCTCATTGATACACAAAAGCGCTTCTATATAAATCTCCCGGTTCACGCTTCGGAATAAACTCCAAAACGTGTCCGGGATTTCACTGCGTAACTGCATACATACTTCCTTTTTAATTCTTTTTCTTCTTCCAGAAACTAAATCCCTTGGATACTTCGGCTTCCTTCCAGCCTACGGCCACAGGCGCGGCTTCCGGAACGACAAACCGGATTCCTTTTTCTGTCTTCGTAACCTCAGGATAGACAATGGTTCCCGCCTTCTCATCACCGATATCTTTGGGATAGATATAGGCAGCCACAGCGTCGTTGGCCTCCTGTGTAATCCCCTTCGGATATGCAATGGTAACTGTCATCCCTTCCGACGGGTCGATGTCTGCCCTAACCCGTTTCCAATCTGACTCACCCTTATTCTTGCGCATCAGGGTAACATCATAGGTGTTCACATAGGTCTGCTTGATTCCCTTCTTCATGACTGCCTGAATCAGGCCTTTCTGAATCTCGCTTGGAAAATCATAATCTGGTACAAGCTTAAGCCCGTCCGGTACATAGGATATTCCACTCTCTATATCCAGCCGGTACGCCAAGCCGCCTCCAAATTCCAGCTCCGGCGGCGCTACCGTTATCTTTACATCATTAATCACAGCAGAAAGAGTCGGCAATTCCTCGGGCAGTGCATAATTTCCTGCCGCATCATCCGTTCCAAGTGAATATCTGTCATTCTCATCCACCCACGCCAGAGTAATCTGCTGTTCATCCCCTGCCAGCCCGTTATGTGTTCCTGTAATTTTATCCACAGGAAAACTTGTGGTCAGCTTTTCATTCTTCGAATCTGCCGGAAGGATACCCTCTACTCCTAGTTCGCCGTAGACATAGACGTTCTTATCCCTTGTATTTCCTGCAATCTCCAGATCTCCGACATTCCATTCCAACTGTATGGGCGTAATGCTCCAGTCCTTCGTCACAGATGTATTACCCACAAGCACATAGTTCGTCATATAATCTTCTTCCAGGAAGAAATCAATGGTCACTGCATAAGTTCCTACATTCGTCCCTTTGGTCGCGCCCCCGATGGTCACTTTCAACCCCTCCGGCATATCGGCGCGGAAATCAAACGACTTCTCTGTGCCGTCATAGACAAAGGAAGACTTGCTCTTTTCCTCCCAATTAATCTTGGAAACATCAATCTCTTTGGGAGACACTCGAATATTTATGGTGCAGGTTACTTCTTTTCCATTTTCCCTGTAATATAATGTAACCGACTCCTGCCCCACCTTCAGATTCCCGTCTTTTATCTTTATCTTGTCGTTTTCAAGTGTCTTGGTGGCTCCAGAGCTATATTTGGCGTAAGCTGCCATTCCCTTCTTGCTAAAACGCTCTCCATAAGTATACTCCGTCTTTTCCGGAGCTGTGGTAAGCGCCAGTTCCGTCAGTTCACCGGCATCAAGTACTTCAAAGGTCTTGCTTATCTTGTTTGACTCGTCCTCCGGGTCGGTAAATGTAACCGTATATGTCCCTTTCTCAATGACTTCTGAGGGCTTAATCTCCATCTCCCAGTCGTCCCCCTGTGCCCGGCTAAATACCTGCCCATGTATCACAGCGGTTGAGCCGCTCTTCTGAATGCTGTCCTGGACATACTTCTTCACATACTCTGTATGGTCCTCGCCCGTCCCGTATAACATCCTGTCCGGCACCTGGAACATGTCTGCCGAGATTTTGCTAAGTATATAGAAATTCCCTTGTCCGCTAAGTCCGCCGTTTCCGGTCAGACTGCTCTCATTACCAATCTTAAGTGTTCCATTGTTCACCAGATTGCCTTCAAGGGTCAAAGGATACTTACCGGGAACCGTCAGCGTCCGCCTCTCTGGTATTGTCAGTGTCTTGCCAAAGGGAACCAGCAGCCCTTCCCGCTTCAAGGTATAACTGCCGTACACCTGCCCGTCGGCTCCGTCAAACAAAACTCCTGACACAAACTCTTTTTTTCCTGCCCTGATACTTCCTGCATCAATCCAGGCGGTCCCGTCATCCTCACAGAGCAAGGTTCCGCTCTCTGCTGCTCCTGAATTTCCTCTTCCAATAGACGAGGTGTTAATCACACCACTGTTAATCTCAATCGTTCCGCAGTCGGCGTTCTCCATATCATTTCCCTGGTTATCCTTGAAGGTGCCTCCGATTCCCGCACTTGCGGAGGAGCCTCCTGCCCATGCGTTCAAGACGCCTCCCTCCTTCGCCTCAATCTTCAGGGAAGCATCCTCCGGAACGGCGATTCCCGCGTATCCGTCTGACGTAAGCACGTTCGTTCCCTTCACCGTAAGGCTGACCTTTGCCTTCGGCGCTATATACAGAGGATTGTACCCTCTGTCTGCGGTTGTATGGATTCTCACCTCGTCTAATATAATATCATGACGCTTGCCGCTTGTTACTGTTATGACATTTTCTGTCTCTCTGCCGTCTGAGGTAATCACATAGCTTCCATCCTCCGGACCATCCTTCCACTCGTCGCTGTTCTGCCGATAGCCGTCTGCACTAATCTCAATATCTCCCTTAGACAAGTCCAGATTCACATTATCGGAAGCATATGCCGTCGTTCCTCCCCACAGGAAGAATGTAGCTGCGGCGATTCCAATCAGATTTCGTCTCGTCTGTATTTGCTCTTTATTCATAATACATGATCCTTCTCTATCCTATTTCTTTTTAACCTTTTTCTTATCAAGATTATATATTTGGACTGTCACAAATATAATCGCAAGGGATAATATCCCCAGCGCTATATAAACCGCGATTCTCGCCTGGTCCCCGGTAAATATTCCAGCGCCGCTTCCTGTACCTGTGCTGCTTTTGCTGCCTGCAGCGTTACTTGTACCTGTACCGCTTCCACTTCCTGTACCATTTCCGCTTCCTGTACCGCTTCCACTTCCTGTACTACTTCCGTTTCCTGTACCTGTACTACTTCCGCCGCCTGTGCCTGAGCTATCTCCGGAACCGTCTCCATCCCCGGCGCCGTCTCCGGAACCGTCTCCATCTCCGGTGTCGTCTCCGGAACCATCTCCATCTCCGGCGCCGTCTCCGGAACCATCGGCCACATTCTTCCAGCCCACAGCAATGGGACCTGCCCCCGGAACAATGAACTGAATCCCTTCCTCCGTCTTAATCACTTCCAGATAAACCTGCGTTCCTGCTTCTATCTCATTCATATCCTCCGGATATACATATGAAACAATCCCATCGTAGTCTTCTTTCGTAATTCCCTCCGGATATGGAAGCGTAATCGTTAAGCCGCCCTCCGGAACCTGCTCACTGCCGACTCTCTGCCACTCTGACTCGCCCTCTTCCCTGCTCATCAGCGTAAGGTCATAAGTCGAAACATACGATTGGCTGACTCCTTTATTATCCACAAGTTCTTTTACCATCCATCCTTCAAGTTCTTCCGGATTCATATACTGGGGAAGTAATGCGTCCGGCACTCTGGAAATTCTTGTCTCAATATCCATTCGAAATTCTGTTCCCTCCACAGGATTCAGCTCTGGCGGAAGAGGTATTTCATTCACCTCATTGACGATACCGTTCTTGATTACCGGCAGTTCATCCAACTCATAATTGCCTGCAGCGCCGTCATTTCCAAGTTCAAGCTTATCATTCTCATCCTTCCAATCCAGTTTAATCTCTACCTTCTCTCCCGGAAGTTTTTCATGTGTGCCGGTTATCTTATCCGTTGGAAAAGTTTCCGGAATGGCTCCCTCTTCTTTATCAATTGGAACAATGCCTTCCACGCCTATTTCTCCATAGATATAAGCATTGTCGTCCCGTGTATTCCCAACAGCATCCAGCGCCCCCGTATCCCAGTCCAGTTTCTTCTTATCAATCGTCCAAGACTTATCTACAATTATAGACGTTCCCGCGCCGTCTCCAAATGTATACCGATCTTCATACCCTTCCTTTATAGTAAATTCAACTTGAGCAGTATAGTTACCGGCGTCTGTTCCAGTATTACCTCCAACTATCTTCATATCCACATATTCCGGCATTTTCCCGGTAAATGTTATCGTCTGCTCTTCTCCGGTATAGACAAGATTGGACTCTAAATCATCCAGTTCAATCTCAGAAATATCAACCGCCTTCTTATTCACACTGACGCTTACAGTAGTCTCCACAGTAACATCATGGCTGTCTTGATAGGTAATCGTCACCGTAGTCTGCCCTGGTTTCAATCTCCTGCCATCTTCAATCTTAATCTCCTCTGTGACATCCTTCGTTGTACCATCCTGAAATGTGGCCGTCACCTTCATACCAGACGGGTCAAATCCATCCCCGATTTCATAATCTGTCTTTGCCGGGAGAGCAGTAATCTCAATCTTCGTCACCATATTGCCGGTCAAGACCTTAAATGTCTTCCTTACTTCATCGGAAGCCGCCGCAAATCTGGCCTGATACTCTCCCGCGCTTCGTACCGTCCTTGGATTAAGCGTCAGGCTCCAGTCCGATTCCGGCTTAAAATTCCCCTCCCTGCAAATTGTCTTTGTGCATGCCGCCTCGAATATCTCCGTAAGCCTGCTTCGTACCGTATCGGTCAAATCCGTTCCATCTGCATGCCATTCGTCCGTAATCTCAAATTCATCCGTAAACAGATAAAATTTCCCGGTTCCTGTTGCCAGTCCGCCGCCATTAATACATCCTTCTCCACGAATCCTTACAATTCCCTCATTTCGCAGTGTACCGTTTTCTTCTATTGTAAGTACCTGCCCCTTTCGTACCCGCAATACCTGAGTTCTGTCAATCTGCAGTGTTTTCCCGGCACGAATCCCGGCATCTTCTATCAATGTATAACTCTGCCCGTAGACTTTACCGGCAGGGATAAAATTATTTCCATCATCTATCTCGTCCTCACCTTCAAACAATACGCCTGAGGAACGGTCCGCCGTCTCTACATTGAGACCACTGGCATCCACCCATGCGTCTCCTTCCAGGGTAAAGACGCCTCTCTTCCCTTCGGCTGTCCCTTGCGCACCTCCGATTCCGGTACTTCCTTCTCCGCCTCCATCGGCAATCAAAGTTCCTCCGGAAACGGTTATCTCGCCAATCTCACCTAATGCACCGCTGGTCTCCCGGAATGAATTGCCGATACCGCAGCCTGCGCCAATACCTCTGTCCTGATTCGCCTTACCTCCGTACACTTCCACATGTCCGCCGGTTATCGTCACATCTCCGCAGTCATCGTTATATCCGCCTCCGATTCCGGCTGCTCCATCCCCGCCCCGAACAATTACGGTGCCTCCATGAATCTCAACAGGATTCTTATGTGTATAGATTCCGGCATAACCGCTATTGCTGATAATCTCCACTTCTCCGGTACTTTCCCCGGTAATAGTCAAAGATGCCTGCTGCTTCTCATTGCCCGAAAAGCCCAACAAGACACCCATTGGACCATTCAAGGTATTCTTGCCTTCAAGTGTCAGATTGACTTCGGGAACAGCGCTGATAAATGGCTGACCATCCGACGTATTTCCCTCGGTTCGCTCAAGAAGCAGGGCCGCTCCTGTCGCCGTTGCACCTGCATCTGTTCTCTCGATATGTACATCCTGAAGTGTAATGTTCTGCTCTCCGCCGGAAACAATGATTCGATTCTCCGTCTTTTCACCGCCGCTTGTAATAATATATTTCGGGGGCTCCTCATAACCGGAAACTCCTGTTCCAGCTTGAAAATATCCGCCCTCCGAGATTAGAATGTCGCCTTTTCGTAAATCCAGTTCAAACACTGTCTCTTCGGCACGCACTGTCTGTATATTTAAAACAGACAAAAACACAGCCAACAGAATCCCTGTTCCTGCCCGGCCCCATGCATCTTTTTTCTTACAAAAACCTGTTTGTTGTAATCTCTGCATCCTGTTCATTTCCCATCCAACCTTACTCAACAACTGTTTTGACGTGATAAGTATAACATACCCCATCCATATTTTCCATAATAACCGCCAAAACACGACATGAAAATTTCTCCTGTTCAATGAGCCGGATTCCTTGAATTTTGTGTCGAAAATTGTTATGATAGAGAGGCAAAAAGATAGATGCAAAAGACATGCAAAGATATTCACACACAAAAGGAGGGAGTAATTGTGTCAAATGAATGGAATATCGTCAATGATGAAACTAAGGATAACAGCGCCGAAACACGTTCTGGGGAGGACAAAGGGGTTAAGG
>CATLIP010000002.1 GCA_949957035.1 uncultured Lachnospiraceae bacterium | reverse complement strand
TATAGTTAGAAAAAAGCTATACAGTTATGTCGAAGCCGGCGCCTTCTGCCATGGAAAGCTCCGGGGCGGCCCCTCCGAAGTCTGCAAGCGCCGAAAGGTCAGGAGTTGGAGCCGAAGCGGCGGCGTTGGCCATATTCGCATACATCTCCTGTGAAGCCTCTTTGTTATCCTGAGCAACCTCCCGATTGGCGTAATTGCGCTCATCTCTGCGGCGTTTGGTGCGTTTGGTGTCCAGCTCCCGGCGAAGCTCCTGCTCCCGCTGCATCTCTTTTCGCTTTTCGGCAGACCGTCTCTGTAATTCCAGGACATCTTCCTTGTTAAGCTGCTGTTGTTTTTTGGAAATGCGGTTGATTAACTTCTCCATCCGCCGGATTCGCTGCGCAGCCTTCTTCGCATCGTCACCCTCTGCAAATATTGCAGACATCTTTAGGGCATTCAACGCCCGTAACGCCTTAGTGGAAACCTGCTGCACATCCATCTGAGTCTCGGCCCTTGCGAGCATAGCCGCAAGCTGACCCGTAGAGTCGTCGGGTATGGAGCAGGAAACTTTGAACTTGTCTGTACCAGTATCCTCATGCTCCTGTTTGGAGTTGGCTTTTAAAGACTCGGCAAGTTTTTCAGCCTCCGTAAGTCTGTCCTCCCCGGCAAGTTTTTCGGATTCCGTAAGCCTGTCTTCCTCAGCAAGGGTATCCCCCTTTTCTGGTTTTGTGTCGTATTCAATATTCGCTCCTTTTTGGCTCCCTATCGAAAAGTTAGAATAATATAAAGCCGGTTTAGCGTTGATTTTCATGAAATTCCTCCTTCCTGCCGTCAAATAAAAGGAATATTATAATCTGGTATATATGTTATATCGGCCAAAGGCATAGAAAGAAAACATTTGCATGTAAAATTAATGGAATATCTTGCGAATAATAATGTTAATAGAAAAAGTCTATATGATTATTGAAAATATCAATTATACTTCTGCCTTTCTTTTATGATAGGATATAAAAAAAAGATAAGGAGAATGTATGAAAAAGAAAAGTATATATGCACTTTTGTTTGCTGTGATTCTGGGCGGAACGTTGCTTGGGGGATGCAGCAAAGGAACGGCCGAGCCGGTAGAACGGGAAGAAATCCAAGAAACAGAGGAAGATGTAAAGGACGAAGGAGAGGATTCTGAAGGGGGAGAAGAGGATGCTATAGACGACGGAAGGTTTCATGGCAAGTGGGTGGTAGACGGTGAGTACGCGGCAGGGCGTGTTGGAGCAAAGGATACTATCTTTGTAGACGGAAGAGGGGAGAAACAGGCGATTCTCGGCACAGTAGAGGGAGCGGTCGCTACGGTATGGCAGGACTGGTCCGTTCAGGAGGGCAAAGAAGGGGACGAGAACTGGGGACGGATACAGTCTCCTGAAGTTTTGTCTCAGACATTAGGGAATCTTGGAATTACGAAGGATAAAGAGGTCATTTTGCTGGGAGAAACCTTAGAGGGATGGGGAGACGATGCAAGGCTTCTGTGGGAGCTGCTGGCAGCAGGATATACAGATGTAAAGATGGTAGACGGGGGCTTAAGCGCCGTCAAAGAGGCAGGGGCGGCCACACAGCTTTTTGCGTCAAGGCCCGAGCCTTCCGAGGTAAGGGTTACAGAGATTGATAATTCCCATGTGATGTCAACGGAGGAGTTACAGAAGAATTATGACAGGTATAAGATTGTCGATGTCCGTACTGACGAGGAATATAATGGAGCAATCTTGTATGGCGAGGCGAAAGGAGGGCATCTTCCGGGAGCAATCCACATTCGGTACACGGATTTATTCCAACAGGACGGAACGCTTAAGCCTAACAAAGAGTTGACAGGGATGTTTAAGGAGGCAGGGCTTGAGAAGGACGACGAGATTGTGGCATACTGTACAGGAGGAATCCGCTCTGCATATGTTCAGCTTGTATTGGAAATGTGTGGATTTGAAAATTCCTATAACTACGACCAGTCTTTCTGGCGCTGGGCCGTTGTAGGTGAAGTGGAATAATGCGAGAGGTATGAGTATGAAGAATAAGAAAAAGATAATCCTTATTATAACGATTGCCGCGGCTTTTGCGGCGTATTTCTTCGTCCCATCTGTAAACAGAGGGATGAATCATATTATTCAGATGTTTTCTACCGGAGATTTTACGGTGGTTAAGGATTTTGTGGCGTCTTATGGGGCATATGCGGCGGCGGTTTCCTTTGGGCTGATGATTCTGCAGTCCATAGCGGCGCCCCTTCCGGCATTTTTGATAACCTTTGCCAATGCGAATCTGTTCGGATGGTGGCAGGGCGCTGTTTTGTCCTGGACCAGCGCAATGGCAGGAGCAGCCGTTTGTTTCTATATTGCAAGAATCTTAGGACGTGACGTCGCAGAAAAACTCACGAGTAAAGCTGGACTAAAGCAGATAGACGTTTTCTTTGAAAAATATGGCCGGATGAGCATTTTAATTGCAAGACTTCTTCCCTTCATGTCGTTTGATATCGTAAGTTATGCGGCGGGGCTTACCTCCATGTCCTTTGGGAGCTTTATGGTTGCGACAGGAATCGGACAACTACCCGCGACCATTGTATATTCCTATGTAGGCGGGATGCTGACCGGGGGAGCAAAGCTTTTGGTAACGGCGCTGTTTATCCTGTTTGGATTATCGGCTTTGGTTGTATTGCTGAGACAATTATATGTAGAGAAGCAGAAGAAAAATAGCAAGTAGGCATGGGAGAGAAAGACATGGTCAGTGTTTTAATGTGTACGTATAACCGAGAGCCATATCTAAGGCGGGCAATCAACAGTGTTCTTGGTCAGACATATGAAGATTTGGAATTTATCATTGTGGACGATGGTTCTACAGACGGTTCAAAAGCCTTGGTCAAGTCTTATTCGGACGTCAGGATACACTATATGAAGCAAGAGGAGAATATGTTCTACTGTTATGCGGCGAATTACGGGCTTAAGCATTGCAAAGGGGACTATATTGCTTTTATGAACAGTGATGATGAATGGCTTCCAGAGAAGCTTGAGAAGCAAGTTTCGTTTATGGAGTCCAATCCGGAGTATGGAGCCTGCTTTTCAGCCGCATTTCTGATGGACGATGAGGGAAGAGATGTGACGGATGAATGTCCTGATATGAGAGATACATTTGCAAGGCAATTTTATTCTCAGAAGGACTGTATGAGGTTTTTCTTCCGGTATGGCAATTCCTTATGCCACCCTTCTGCAATGGTTCGAAAAGAGGTCTTTAAGAAGGTTGGAGGATTTCATCTCATGTACTGCCAACTGGCGGATTTTGAACTGTGGGTCAGAATTGTAAGCAGGTTTCCTATTTACGTGATGCCAGACAGACTTCTTAGATACCGATGGGATGTCAGGGAGAAGAATCAGGTCAGCAGCGCGACAGTAGAACATCTGGTTCGTTCTTATAATCAACAGGTTTTAATCGGACGGGATTTGCTGGAATGGCTGACGGACGAACAGCTGACAGAATATTTTGCGGAGGATTTCGTAAATGCAGGCTCCTCGTCCCATCTGGAGCTTGAGTTTGAAAGATGCTTTCTGCTGATGAACTGTAATGGAGGAATGGAATATCCCAAGGCGATTGGGATGGACAGGCTTTGCCGGGTACTGAATAGGGAGGGGGCAATGGAAGTTCTCCGGACGCATTTTGGTATGAGCATTTTTGAAATCTATGAGATGCAAAAAGAGCATATATATCCCGACCCATGGAGGAAGAAGGAATATGAGATGCAGCAAGACCGGATTGCAGGGCTTAAGGAGGAGAATAGAAGATTGAAAGGGTTGGTTTCTGAATATGCAGGCTCAACCAGTTGGAAGCTGACAGAACCTCTGCGCAGATTAGGGAGAAGGGTGAGACGATATGGAAAGAATCGAAGGATTAAGAGAATACATTCAAAGAGAGGAATTTAAAGAGAGAATAGAGCTTCCCAAAAGTGAAGAGATTGAGTGCAGGCTTTTGGCACAGGGGGAATATAATATTAACTATGAATTTTTACATCCAATCTGGAAGAAAAGGCTTCTTCTCAGAGTAAATACAGGGAGTCAGATGCATCTTGAGGACCAGATTGGATACGAATATCACGCGTTGAAACTGTTAGAGGCGTCAGGAAGGACTCCGCAGGCGGTGTATGTGGACGGAAGCAGAGAGTATCTGGATTATGGCGTTATGGTGATGGAGTACCTAGAAGGGCATGCCCTTGATTACAGGAAGGAGATGGAATATGCGGCTTCGTGCCTTGGGGATATACATAGTGTTCCGGTGACAGGGGACTGTGGGCTTATTATGCCAAAGAATCCTCTTCAGGCGATTCTTGACGAATGTAATGAGATGGCACAGAATTACTATCAATCACCCCTTGGGGAGATGGGAAAGAAGAAAAGAATCGAGGAGATGTTAAGGAGCGGCCGGCGGATGCTTGACAGTGAAGGTGAGTATGACGGATATAGATGTTGCATTAACACAGAGCTGAACTCAGGAAATTTTTTAATCAATGGAGGTGGGAGGCCTGATTATCTGGTGGATTGGGAAAAGCCCTTATATGGGGACCCGGTACAGGACTTGGGACACTTCCTTGCGCCTACCACAACCTTCTGGAAGACGGACGTCATTCTGGAAAAGGAAGAAATGGATAGATTTATCCGGCAGTATAAGATGTATGTCGCAGGAAGATATGATGTGCGGGGCATAGAGGAAAGGCTGAGGTTATTTATTCCGATTACCTGTCTTCGTGGCATTACTTGGTGCGCCATGGCATGGGTACAGTATCAGGAGCCGGACCGCCTGATTCGCAATGAAGAGACGTTTCAAAAAATAGAAGCCTATCTGGAGGACGGATTCCTACAAAAGATAGAAACCTCATTTTTTGCTTGACTTTTTCAGAATATGGAATTATCCTGTATATGTCACACAGGGGTGCTGAATAACGGCTGAGATGTATGGATAGCATACAGACCCTTAAAACTTGATCCGGGTAATGCCGGCGTAAGGAAAGGAGAATTTCATAATGTCACAAATTCATTCTGTCAAAGGCAGGAGTGCGTCTTCTGCTGTCAAAAAACTTGTTTTTTCTGCTATGGGAATCGCGCTTGCGATGGTCACCTCCTACATTAAGATATGGGAGATGCCGATGGGCGGTTCGGTCACACTGTTATCCATGTTGTTTATCTGTCTGATTGGTAATTGGTTCGGAGTCGGTTATGGGCTTCTTGCCGGGGTAGGTTACGGGTTTCTGCAGTTTATTATTGACCCGTATATGATGTCGGTTCCTCAGGTACTTTTTGACTACCCCCTTGCTTTCGGCGCTTTGGGCCTGTCAGGGTTTTTCAGCGGCCGAAAATACGGACTTCATGTGGGGTATGTTGTGGGTGTAATGGGAAGATTTATATTCTCAACCCTGTCAGGTGTATTCTTTTTTGCAGCCTATGCGCCGGAAGGGATGAATCCATGGGTATATTCTTCTTTGTATCAGGGAAGTTATCTTGGAGCTGAAGGAATTGTTACCTTAGTGATAATATCCCTGCCGCCTGTTGCAAAGGCGCTGGAGACAGTGAAGCGGCAGGCAGTGTAGATATATTGGTGAAATCTATAAATGATATGTAGATATCAATATTATTGATTAGACGGTCGTCTCTTTGCATGATAAAATAAAAAATCGAAATATGTCTGCTGCATGTATCTCTGAAATGTGGGAAATATGATAGAGAAAGCTTATGGGGCAGGATATTTTAAATATTTATCTGTGAAGGAGAGCAGTTCATTATGAAAAAGAGATTTTTAAGCGTACTACTAAGTATGGCAGTAGTGGCTACCCTTGCCGCAGGATGCAGTTCAAATTCAGACGATGCAGACAAAGCGCCTGAGAATACTGCGGATGAGCAGAAAGAGGAGGAAGATGCCACAGACGATGCGTCAGAGGATACGGCGGATGTAGAACCGGTGGAGCAGAGAACGGTTTATGTTACGCCGGAATGGGTGAAAAGCGTCATTGACGGAAAACAGGCGGGCTATGAAGATGCAGTGATTGCAGAGGTTACGTACACCGGTGTGTTGGATGACAGCGAGTCCTATAAGAAGGGACATATTCCAGGCGCTATTCTGGTAGGCGATACAGAGGTAGAGGATGCGGAAGGTACGGAGGAGAAACCTTATAACCTTCTTACACCTGAGGAGGTCGAGTCCTATATGCTTTCCCACGGCATTACCAAGGACACGAAGGTGATTCTCTACGGTGAGGATGTTTCAGGCGTGGGCCGTGTGGCATATGCTTATCTCTGGGCAGGCGTTGAGGATGTGAAGATTTTGAACGGCGGCCTTAACGCATGGGAGAAGGCAGGCTATGAATTAGAGACGGATGTCAATGAAGGAACGAAGGCAGAGAGCTTCGGAACGACGGTTCCTGCACATCCGGAATTTTGGGTATCCATTGAGGATGCAAAGGACAGGCTTGAGAATGATGATAACTTCAAGCTTGTAAGTATCCGAAGCGAAGAAGAATGGCTTGGAAAGTCAAGCGGTTATAATTATATTGAAAGAGGCGGCGAGCCGGAAGGAGCGGTATGGGGCAAAGGCGCTCAGACAGCGTTCGATGTGGCTGACTTTACAGATGCAGACGGAGTAGTCAAGGATTTAGAAGGCTTTAAGAAGGTATGGGAGGACTGTGACTTTACGCTGGACAACCATCTTTCCTTCTACTGCGGTACAGGCTGGCGTGCAACGGTTCCGTTCTTGGTACTTTATGAGAACGGATATGACGATATTTCCGTCTATGACGGCGGCTGGTATGAATGGCAGATGAAGCCCGATTATCCGGTTCAGGTAGGAGACCCGGCCGGCGATGACTGTGAGCATACTACAGTAAGCGAGCTTCCGACAGACAAGGCGGCAGCAGAATAATCAAACAGGGAAGTAAAATGTCGGGGCATGTTTTTCAGCATGCCCCTTTTCATAAAGGGTATGGAGAAGCTATGAAAAAAGTACTTTATATAATCTCGGATTTGCTTATAGCAGCGTTGCTTGCGGGAGCATATATAGTCCAGTATTTTGCCAAACGTAAGCTGGGAATGAACCGTTGGATTGTATTTAAAATGTCAAAAATAAAAGAAGTCATTCCAATTGAGCCGCTGCGGTATGTGGCTGTGGCCGTGGTGCTTGTGCTGGCGGTTCTGCTTTTGGTAAACTATGGAAAGCACAGGAGAGAGTATGGGAAGATGGTGCTGTATATGGTAATTTTCATGATGGCGCTTGCAGTGTTTTACCTTGGATTTACGCTCTGTTTTTCCCAGGAAATCATCCGTTCCTATTATCTGGCGCTGCCGCTGATTGGATTGGCAAATGTGGTACAGTTGGCAAAGACCTTTGCTGCCATGAAATTGTGCAAGGCCGGTAAGTCATGAAAAAAAATGGAAAGATGATGATCTTTGTAGTGATGATTATATTGATACTGATCTTGAATCATTATTTCGGCTGGTCGGATTATTTGTCTGATATGAATAACCTCATGTTTCTGAAAAAGACGGTGGAGGATCATTTCTTGTGGGCGCTTTGTATCTATATCGTTCTAACCGTCATTGGCTGTGTGGTGCTTGCGCTCCCGGGTATTACTTTTGCTGTTGCGGCAGGAATCCTCTTTGGTCCGGTTATGGGCATATTCGCGTGTTTGGCTGCTACGACTCTTGGAGCCATGTTCGCATTTCTTGTCGGAAGGTTCTTTCTCAAAGATGCTGTAAAACCCATGCTTGAGAAAAATAAGATCCTAAAAAAGCTTCTGTTTTCAGAAGACGGGAAAAGTGATATGATAGTGCTTATGATTACCAGAATGGTTCCGATTTTTCCCTATAATCTGCAGAACTTTGCCTATGGGGTTACGGATATCGGATTTTGGAAATATTCTATATTCACCTTTATCTTCATGCTGCCGGGGGTATCCTTTTTTACGATTGGTTCGGCAGGGCTTACGGCAGCGGAAGACAAGTGGAAATATTTTCTGACTGCCGGGGTTCTTGCGGTATTGGTTACGGCGGCCGGAATACTAATCCAGAAAAAATTTTTGGGAAATGAAAAGGAAGAGACGTAAGGGAGATTCGATGCGACGGGCAATCATTTTATTTACCAGAGTTCCCATACCGGGGCAGACCAAGACAAGGCTGATGCCGTTTTTAACCGGAGAAGAATGTGCGGCTTTGCACAGCGAGTTTATCCGCAATGCGTCCAATGCATGTAAGGGCGTAGATGCAGAGCTTCTTGTGTATTATGCGGGGGGAAACGCGGCGGAGAATGGCCGTGACAGGACAGAAGACGAAGCCGGGAGGCTTAGAAAGCTAATCAAGGGAGCTAAGGGCTTTTACCCTCAGAAGGGGGACGGTCTGGGCGAGAGGATGTGCCGGGCTTTTAAGGATAGTTTTGAGATGGGGTACGAGCAGGTTGTTCTGACAGGAACGGATATTCCCCAGATAAGTGGGGATATTTTCCGGCAGTCTTTTGAGCAGCTTAAGCGCTGTGATGTGGTGATAAATCCTACAGAGGATGGAGGATATTATCTGATTGGCCTTAAGGAAGCACGAGACGATATCTGGGACGTGCCTCATTACGGAACCAATACCGTATTTGAGGATACGCTTTGCCGGATTCAAAAGGCGGGACTTCGTGTCTGTGAGGGACAAGTATTAAGGGATATTGATACAAAGGAAGATTTGATGGCATGGTATGGAGCTGACCGCTGTATTCATTGCGGCGCATGTACGAGGAACTGCCGTTTCCTTGAGAAGTATGGAGCGGATTTGGAGGGATTTGCGAAACGTCCCGAGCTTGCCTATTCCTGTTTTTTGTGCGGAAGATGTAAGGCTGTATGTCCCAAGGATATAGACGGGGCCCGTATTGCCATTCTTATGAGGCAGATGCGTTTAGACAGGACGTCTTACAAAGGACTTCTGTGGGAGAAAAGCCCCTACAAATTTGCAAATTACCGGAAAGGAAAGAAACAGTCGGTCTTATTTCCGGGGTGTAATTTTCCGGCATTTTACCCGAAGACCACAAGTTATCTGGAAGGGCTTATGAGAAAGCATGGGATTGGGACCGTCTATGATTGCTGCGGGAAACCGGTCTATGAGCTTGGGATTAGGGGCGAGTCTGACGAGTATCTTGACAGAATCAATTCCCGTCTGAGAGAACAGGGAGTAGAGGAGCTGATTATTCTTTGTCCCAATTGTTATCATTTTTTTAAGGGGAGACTAAAGCTTCCTATGGTGACGATTTATGAGAAACTTAAGGAGCTGGGCGAAGGGAAGGCAGTGATAAGAGAGAACTTTCCCATCTACTATCCCTGTCCGGATAGAGAGAAAAAGGAAATGTTTCGCAAGCTTTGTGCGTATTTGGAGGGAGCGGTTACGGAGCCGTTTTGGAAGGTCCAATGCTGCGGGCTTGGGGGATGCGCAGGCGTGAAAGAGCCGGGGCTTTCAAAGGAGATGGCGGAGTCAGTAAGGAATCTAAGCGATGAGCTCTATACCTATTGTGCTTCCTGTATCAGTAATTTCAGGAGAAAGGGTATGGATTCGGCGTATCATATTCTGCCCTTGATTCTGGGGATTGAAGAAAAGGTTCCCCTTGGCGTACAGCCGTTTATGAACCGTGTAAGGAGAAAATTATTGTAGGATGAAGGTTTCAGTCATTATCCCGGTTTATAATGAAGAAAAGACAATAGAAGGATTGCTTCAAACTCTTCGGCCTGTGAAGGAGAAGACGGAGATTCTTTTTGTGGACGGCGGGAGCACAGACAGAACATTAAGTCTGATACCGGAAGAATATAGAGTGCTGCATGGAGTAAAGGGACGGGCAAGACAGATGAATTACGGAGCCCAAAAAAGCAGCGGAGACGTATTGTTTTTTCTCCACTGTGACAGCGAACTTCCAAAAGACGCCATAGAACAGATTGAGGCGGTCATGAGAAAATACCGAGTAGGCTGTTTTGGAATCGCCTTTCATTCTAAAAATATATGGATGAAATGCTGCCAGATAATTTCTAATCACAGGATTAAGGACCGGAAGATTATGTTCGGAGATCAGGGAATCTTTATTCGGCGGAACCTTTTTTTTGACTTAGGAGGCTTTCCGGAGCTGCCAATTATGGAGGATTACCAGTTCTCCCTTACATTAAAGGAGCTGGGTGTTAAGATTGGAATTGCGAAAAAAAGGATCTATACCTCGGACAGGCGTTTTGTGAAGGGCGGCAGGCTTCGGATTATGTGGAAAATGAACCGTCTGCGCGCGATGTACAGGAGAGGTGTGGATATCGAGAAGATAGCAGATTTGTATAGAGATGTCAGGTGAATATTCAGGTGAGAAAAGATTACGGGAAAGGAGACAGAGGATGAAAAGAAGAGTAGTTGCATATTTCATGGTATCAATTATGATGCTGGGGCTTGCCGGGTGTAAAGACAGCGCTCAGAAGGAGGATTCGACGGCAGGCGGAGATGGTAAAGAGGGCAGTGCAGATATCGGTGACATGACATTTGACGAGCTGAAGGAAGAGGCAAAGGGAAGTACCGTAACCTTCTATGGATGGGGCGGGGACGAGGTGCTGAACCAATGGCTGGACCAGGTGTTTGCGCCGGCGATGAAGGAAGAATATGATATTACGATGGAGCGTGTCCCTATGGATATTGACCAGGTGTTGAGTCAGCTTTCCGGCGAGATTCAGGCAGGAGAGGAAGACGGAAGTATTGATATGATTTGGATCAACGGAGAAAATTTCCGGTCTGCCAGGGAAAATAACATGCTGTATGGACCGTTTGTGGAGAAGCTGCCGAATTTTGAGGAGTATATTGATACGGAATCAGAGGATGTAACGTTGGATTTTGCATATCCAATCGAGGGATACGAGGCGCCTTACGGCAAAGCGCAGATGGTTATGATTGCAGATACGGCTGTGACGCCAAAGCTTCCGAAAAATACGGAGGAGCTGATGGAGTTTGCGAAAAATAATAAGGGCAAGGTGACTTACCCGGCGCTTCCGGACTTTACAGGAAGTGTGTTTGTGAGAAATGTTATCTATGATATCTGCGGTTATGAAAAGTTTCTTGATATGGAGGCAGATAAGGAGACGGTGAAGGAGGCCATTGAGCCTGCGCTTGCGTATCTGAGAGAGTTGCATCCCTATCTGTGGAATGAGGGAAAGACATTTCCGGATTCCTCCACTACGGTCGACAATATGTTTGCGGATGGGGAGCTCGTGATGAATATGACCTATGATGCGTTTGGCACTTCTATTAAGATTGCAGACGGGACCTATACGGAGACGACCCAGTCCTTCCAGTTTGACAAGGGTACGATTGGGAATACGAATTTCATGGCGATTGCGGCAAATTCCGGAAATAAAGCCGGAGCTATGGTGGCGATTAATGAGATGATGTCCCCGGAGATTCAGGCAGACCGCTATGATACCATGAAGGTGCTCCCGGTTGTGGATTATGACAAGCTGTCGGATGAGCAGAAGGAGGCGTTTGACAAGGTTGACCTTGGAAAAGGAAATATCCCTCAGGACGAGCTGTTGTCCAAGCGTCTTCCGGAGATGCCGGCAGAGCTTGTGCCGGTGATTGAGGAAATCTGGTTAGAAGAGGTCGTGGGAAAATAATGCGAAGGAAGCTGACGCCATATTTATTATTGGTTCCGCAGTTGCTTCTGAGCTTTCTGTTTCTGATTGGATTAGTGAACGGAATCACCCAGAGTCTTGGGGTGATTCCGGCTTTTGGATTGACGGAGCCGACGGTTTTGTATTATAAAGAAGTACTGACGAAGCCGGATTTGCTGAAATCAGTGTTATACAGCCTTAAGATTGCATTTTCCTCGGCGCTGTTGTCTACGGCGGCGGGGACTGCGTTATGTGCATTGCTTGTGACGAGCCGCAGGACGAAGGGGAATATGATGAGGATTGTACAGCTTCCAATCATAGTCCCCCATGTTGTTGTGGCGCTTTTTGCTATCAATATTTGCTCCCAAAACGGGCTTCTTGCAAGAGTGTGCTATTGGCTGGGAGTGATTAAGGATCAGCAGGAATTTCCGATGATTCTCTATGGTCCTTCCGGGATTGGGATAGTAATTGCATATCTGTGGAAGGAGATTCCGTTTATCGTTTATTTCGTGATTGCCCTGATGGCGAATATTGACGGGAAGCTTGGGGAGGCGGCGGTGAATCTGGGGGCGGACCGGCTTCAGACGTTTTTTCGGGTTACGCTGCCGCTCTGTATACATACCATATGCAGCGGGTTTCTGATTATCTTTGTATTTGCGCTGGGAGCCTATGAGCTGCCGTTTATTCTGGGGGCGACCACGCCTAAGGCTCTGCCGGTTCAGGCCTATATTCAGTATACCCACCCGGACCTTCGCAACAGGCCCTATGCCATGGCGCAAAATGGGCTTATTATTGTGATTTCTCTGGCCAGTGCGTGGGCTTATTTTATTTTGATGGAGAAAAATCTGAAAAGATTTGAAAGGAGTCAAGTAAAATGAGAAAAAAGAAAATTACAGTTACGAATTTAATTTTGGGCTGCTTTGTCTTCATCATTCTGCTGCCGGTTATAGTGATGCTGCTCTGGACGGTTACGGAGCGGTGGGCATGGCCGGATTTGTTTCCGCAGGTGTTTTCAGTCCGGGCCTTTGAAGGAGTTTTTCGAGAAGGAGGAACCCTGTCCGGATTATTTCTTTCCAGTATTATGATTTCTTCTGTGGTTGCGGTGTTGTCGGTGACCATTGGAACAATGACGGCAAGGGCGCTGGTGTTGTATGAATTTTGGGGAAAGGGGCTTGTTCATTTTCTGACGATTCTGCCGTTTATGGTTCCGGCGACGGTATTTGCAATGGGAATCCAGATTACCTTTATCAGGCTGGGACTAAACAATACTGTGACGGGCGTGGCGGTTTCTCATCTTATCTGTTCTCTTCCTTATGCAGTGCGCCTTATGATGGACGGGACGGCGGCTGTGGGGGACAGGCTCGAGGAGCAGGCGAGAGTTCTTGGGGCGTCTCCTTCGCAGGCATTTGTACGTGTGACGCTGCCGGTTTTGGTTCCGGTTCTTTTATCGGCCTTTAGTATGTCATATATCGTGTCTTTTAGTCAGTATTTTCTGACGCTGTTGATTGGCGGCGGGCAGGTAAAGACATTTACGGTAGTGATGGTGCCCTATCTGCAGAGCGGGGAGCGCAATATTGCCTGTGTGTACAGTGTGATTTTTCTTGGAATTACATTGATGGTATTTGCAGGATTTGAGAAGGCTGCAGAGAGGTGGAGCCGGAATATGGATACAGAATTTTATGCGTAAGAGCGAGGGATATTGGATGGGAGTAGGTCGAGGATATGGGCGTAAGGATTGAAAAGTTAAGCGTCGCTTTTGGGACGGCGCAGGTTCTCCATGAGATTAGTATGGAGATTAAGGAAGGGGAGTTTGTGTCTCTTCTGGGGGCTTCGGGCTGTGGGAAGAGCACGCTTCTTAAGAGCATTGCAGGACTTTTAGAGACGGAGACGGGAAGGATTGAGATTAATGGGAGGGGAATGGACAATGTGCCGCCGGAAAAGCGGGGGACTGTGATTGTGTTTCAGGATTTGCGGTTATTTCCCCATATGACGGCAGGGAAAAATATTGCATTTCCCATGAGTATTAAGAAGATTTCACGGAAGCGGCAGCGTGAGACGGTGAAGCGGCTTCTTTCTCAGGTTCAGTTGTCAGGATATGAGAACCGGAGGATTCGCGAGATGTCGGGGGGACAGATGCAGCGTGTGGCCCTTGCGCGTGCTCTCGCGGCAGAGCCGGGGCTGCTGCTTTTGGACGAGCCGTTTTCGGGACTGGACGAGAGGCTTCGTATGGAAATGGGAGAGTTGGTGAGGAAGCTGCATCGTGAAAATGGGCTGACCACTGTGCTTGTGACCCATGATAAGCAGGAGGCTTTAAAGTTTTCGGACCGGATTGCCTTGATGGATGACGGGCGTATCCTGCAGTATGACACGCCGCGGCAGATTTTCCGGCATCCGGTAAATCGGACGGTGGCGGAGTATTTTGGACGGATGAATTATATCCGGGACGGTGAGCGGGAAATCGGGGTCCGCCCCTTTGATATCCGTATCCGGCCCTCGGGAAACGACTGTGTTGTGGAGGAGATTGTGTTCATGGGGGAGACGGCGGAGGTTCGTCTTGGTACGCCGCAGAGAGCGGTGTATTGCGTTATGATGAGTACGGAGCTGGAGATGATGAGGGTGGAAGTGGGGGATAGAGTGGGGATGGAAGTCAGGGACAAAAGGGGACTTTAAATCGTTTAAAATACTCAAATGAGGAGGATTGTATCGAGTCTAAAATAATCAAAAACAAGCTGTCAGGCTATAATAGTGACAGCTTGTTCTATGTCAGTGAAACTAGACTAAATTTTTTATTCAACCTTACATTTTTCTTCAGATTGACTATTCCACTCCTTCCATATAAATATATTTCATTGGTATTGTTATTCCTTTCAACAAATCCAAAATCTACATCATGGGATATCTTATTTTTGATTTAATTATGCCACTGTTTTTTAATCGTCAGATACTTTTTAACAATTCCTTTGCTATAACAGCATTAGCCTTTTCCACATAAAAAGAATAAATAATTTTCATTCTGTTCATCCCAAGAGTTCCTATTATCGCAGTATCAATAGGATTTTTTTGAAAAATCTCTTTTACCTTGATTTTATATTCTATATTATACTGTGCAAATAGTTCTTGAATCTGTTCTTTTTTCATATAATCACTTACTGTAATAACTTTTGCTCTACGAAATATATTCATTGTTTATTCACTCCAACTAGCTACTGTAAAACTTTGTTTTACAGCCTGATATAACACATTAATTTTTGGCAGTTACATAAACTTCATAGGAAACTTCTGTATTCTTACCGCGGATGAAATACTACAAAATTCCGTGTATCTTTATATAGTATACTAACACACTATACAAACTTAATCAATGTTTTGTAAGAAAATAAAAATAATTTTCTGTAATTTTTGGTTTTCACATTCATGATGATATTGGGGGAAAAACATAGAGCTATCTATGATTGTTCCTCTGTATGAACCTTTGCTTCAAAAATATAAACTTGTAGCAAAGTTCTATAGTTAGGGATTACGTTTCCGACATCATATTTTAGTTAGGGCACCCGCAAAAGAATTTTTTATAGAGCAGGATATATATTTGTTTTTTTCTGATGATTCGGTAATTCTGTTAATTTCATTTTACTTTGTCAAATTAATATAAAAGCTTTGAGTAAATTATTTCCTTCAAAATTCTACTTCTCCATGGTACTGTTTCATGATATGATGAATCTATACAGTAAAAGTCTTTTTGAATGAATCGGCATATTTTGTCAATGAGTAGGAGACTTAGTGTGAAAGAAACTAGAGGATAGTCAATAAATGGCGCATTGAAATAAGCTATCACAGGATAGCCTTTTTTCAACAAGAGGTACAGGCATATCGACTTTGTATAAGTCGCTCGGATTCCATGCTTCACCAGTGTAAAACGAAGAAAGTTATTACAACTTCTCTCATCACTATTTGTGCAACCAACTGAAAGGCGGCGGATTGGAGATTTTTATGACTAACACATAGAATGTAGCGCAGACGCAGGATGACTTTATTGTGTCTCCAATAGTTGATGTATGTTTTGCGGGGCTTATGGAAAATCTTATCGTACGAAAAAGGATTTTGTAAGGTTCCCGGAGGATGAGAGGTGTTATCGCACTATATATTTTCGGGATTATGAGAACAACGCTTTATATAATGATAGGATGGAGCTTAAGATTCTGGGACTTAAGGAGCTGCTCAAGGATGTAAAGACGGGGGAGGACATTGTGAATTGGATGCGTTTCTTTAAAGGAAAAAGTAGGAGGATTTATAAAGTGTAAAAATAGAAGTATAAATTAGGAAATTAGTTTCTGGCAAAAGGGAGGTAAAGAAGGATGAAGCAAATTATATTTGATTGTGATAATACGTTCGGAGTAAAGGACTGTGATGTAGACGACGGGCTTGCCCTGTTGTATCTTCTTGGATGTAAAGAAGACGCAAAAATCTATGGAATTACAGCAACCTATGGGAATAACCGTCTGGAGGTTGTCTATGAGACTATTCGGGGAATGCTGAAAGACTTAGGGAGAGAGGATATTGAGGTCAGGCGCGGAGGCAGTGAGCCGGGAGACTATGACAGCGACGCGGCAGATTATCTGGCGGAGATGGCGGATAGATTCCCGGGAAAGCTTTCGATTCTGGCGACCGGTTCCCTTACGAATCTTAAGGGCGCATATGAAAGAGACGTGCGGTTTTTTGAAAAGGTAAAGGAAATTGTGCTGATGGGCGGGATTACAGAGCCGTTAGTGTTCGAGAAGAAGGTTATGGACGAGCTTAATTTTTCCTGTGACCCTCACGCTTCCTGTAACGTGTTGAAATATGGGAAAAATGTCTCTGTGATTACGGGAAATAATTGTCTTAAAGTCTTGTTTACAAAAGAGGAATATAAAAAGGAATTATTTTCACGCAAGGAGCTGATTGCAGAATATATCAGGGAGCGTACGGATTACTGGTTCAGATATAACGAGGAGGATTATGGAATCAAAGGCTTCTATAATTGGGATGTGACGGCGGCGGTGTATTTGATGCATCCGGAATTATTCACAGAGCAAAGGGGAAGATTCGCGTTTTCAGAAGAGGATTTATCGACAGGGTATCTGAGAAAGGCGCCGGACGGGATGTGGCAGTGCAATCTTCCAAAGATTAGAGAGGAAGGAGCCTTCAAACGGAATATTTATGATACGTGGATGAAGGTGGAGATGAGGAAATGAAATTAGAAGAATTAATGGAGCGGATTCATTTGCCCGAGGAAGCGCGCAGGCTGGTTCTGAATGAACAGATTGACGAGAAGGAGTATAGTGTATGGAGAGATAAATTTTACCGGGATATGGATGAGTTCGTCAAAGAATGGAAAGAAACGGGCGGATGTTTTGGATGGGCTCTGGAATTTTATCTTAAGCTTGCGTTGGATACTTTTGAAGAATATCAGAAGAATGGGTATGCTGAAGAAGTGTTTGACCAGACCTTCTACGATATTACAATCTGGTGCAGTGAATGTTACCGGAAACATGGCGTCTATGGCGTGAATGAGCTCCTTTGGCTTGGAAAGTCTGTAAAGATGGAGTTGTTTCGGCTGGGAAGGCTGCAGTTTGAGCCGATGCAGATTAAAAGGGATATCAAGGGGAATGGGCAGGAGATTTTGGCAGGAACGAAAGGGTTGAATGTTCATATTCCTGCCGGAGAGCCCTTAGTGTATGAAGAATGTCTCAAATCATTTGAACGGGCGTCAGATTTTTTTGGAGAGGAATACCGGGTGTTCGTCTGTGAATCTTGGCTGCTGTCGCCCCATCTTAAGGAGATACTTCCGGAAACAAGCAATATCATTCGTTTTCAGGAGCTTTTTTGTGTGACGGAGGTTGGATATGCTTATCCGCAGGCTGAGCAGAGAATCTTTGGGGAAATCTTTTCGGATAAGCGTCAGTATCCGGAAAACACAGCTCTTCAAAGAAAGGCCAAGGAGTATGTACTCACCGGACGGGACCTTGGGATAGGCACAGGCTATCGATTTTTGTCTGAGAGCTTGGACAGAATGGTGATGAAGATAGATATCCCCGGGTTTAAGCTGCTTAAGCTTAAGTATTTGGTGTTGGATTATAACGGAACCATAGCCGTAGATGGAGTTATCCCGGAGAATATACGCGGGCTTTTGAGGCAGCTTGCACAAAAGATGCGAATCTATGTCGTTACTGCCGATACCCATGGAAACGCGAAGGCGGAATGTGCAAAGCTTCCTGTGGAAGTCCGTACATTTCCCTCAGGGGATGCAGCACAGGCTAAAAGAAAGATTGTAGAAAGCCTTGGAAACCAGCGGTGCGTATGTTTGGGAAACGGACGGAATGATATGCTCATGTTTCAGACTGCCGCTCTTTCTGTGGCTGTCATGGATGCAGAGGGAATGTATGGCAGGCTTGGGACGATAGCGGATGTATGCGTCAGGTCCATGGAGGAGGGCTTGAATTTGTTGATGAATGAGAAACGCCTGATTGCCACATTGCGGGGATAGAGAGCAGAAAAAGTAATCTTGAATATGGAGTAGTTTAATGTTACTATTGATGTGCATGTAATTTAAGTATAATGCGGTTCATCCGAATCACTCAGATAAGACGGATGTGGATAATTGTGTATATGTGAAGGTATGTTTTGGATGCGAATGATGAAGGGGGATTTGAATCGTGAAGAAGATACTGATGATTGGAACCGGAGGGACGATTGCCTCCATGCAGACGGAGTTTGGGCTGGCTCCCGGGCTTACGCCGGCAGATATCCTGTCTTATATTCCGGCAGTGCGGCAGGTCTGCGAGGTGGATTCTATCCAGGTCTGCAATCTGGACAGTACGAATGTAACGCCGGAGCATTGGAGGCTGTTGGCAAGGACTGTTGAGGAGCGCTATGAGGCTTATGATGGATTTGTAATATGTCATGGTACGGATACGCTGGCGTATACGGCGGCAGCGTTGTCTTATATGATTCAAAATTCGACGAAGCCCATCGTGATTACAGGGGCGCAGAAGCCCATTCAGATGGATGTGACGGATGCAAGGACGAATCTTCTGGACAGCTTCATTTATGCTGCGGATGATGAGTCGCAGAATGTCAATATTGTGTTTGACGGGAAGGTCATTGCCGGGACTCGGGCAAAAAAGGAGAGAGCCAAGAGTTATGATGCATTCTCCAGCATTAATTTTCCATATCTGGCGGTGATTCAGGAGGGGATGATTGTGCGTTATATTAGGGAGCCGTCTTGCAGTAAGGAAGTCAGCTTCAGCTATGATATGAAGGATAGTGTATATGTGTTAAAGTTAATACCGGGAATGCATGCGAGCATTCTTCCTTATCTTTTTGTGCATTATGACTGTATCGTGATTGAAAGCTTTGGAGTAGGCGGAATCCCCAATACGCTGGTACAGGAATTTTACCGTGAAATGAAGGAGTGGGAAGGCAAGGGAAAGTATGTGGTGATGACTACCCAGGTTGCCAACGAGGGGAGTAATATGACGGTCTATGAGGTGGGGAAACGAGTGAAGCAGGATTTTAAGCTTCTGGAAGCCTATGATATGACCCTGGAGGCTGTAATCACAAAAATGATGTGGCTGATGGGAAGAGGAAAGACAGATTATGAGGGGATGAAGGGGGAGTTTTACACAGAGATTAACCATGATATTTTATTTACGAAGAGACTGGAAAGAGAGGGGTAGGTTATGGGACCGGTTATTTATGGGATGCATATATGCCCGCATTGTGTCGAGGCGTTGGAGGAACTGGACAGCAGAGGGATAGAGTACGTGTATAAGGATTTTTCAGAGGCTACGGCGAATTTGAAAGAGTTCTTGAAGTACAGGGATTCCGGCGGAATTTTTGACGAGGTTAAGGCAGACGGAAGGATTGGGATTCCTTGTTTTGTGCTGCCGGATGGGGAAGTGACGCTTTCGTTGGAAAAAGTTATAAAAAGTTATATAATAGATTAAAACTTGTGCTGCCGAGATTTGATGAATTTGTAAGAATGCAGCAAATCTCGACATTTGTTTAAAAAAAAGACGACTATACTAAGACCCGCTTGACTTATAATGTCTTACTCCAAACCGCCATAACAGCAGGGCCGGAATCAGAAACCAGCAGGCAAAAAGCGGCAGGAACACCAGAAATATTTCCGTCCTTCGTCCCAGTATATACAGCAGAGGATAATATTGTATCAGCGCGTAAGGGACAAAGAAGGTAGTAAATATAAGAACTTCCTTCCCGTAAACCCCTATGGGATATTTGCCAAACTCTCTGGCCCCGTCTGTAAATATATTCATAAACTCCAGCCCGTCCAGCGTAAAAAAGCATAGCGCCGCATAAATCAGAAACAGGGCGGTAAAGACTGCGGTTCCGCCCGCCAGCATGAAGACGAGAGTGAGAAGCTTAGAAAAGCTCCATAGGATGTCGCTCTTGACAATTCCATAGATAAACATCACGACTGCCTGCATCATCCGTCCTATCCGCGTGAGTTCGAACTTACTTCCCAAAACCTGGATCATTTCATTCTGAGGGCGGACCAGTATACGGTCAAACTCTCCGGTTTTTACCATACCTGAGAACCGGTCGAAACCTCTGGCAAACATTTCCGCAAGAGAAAATTCCATCAGCATGATTGCAAAACATAACAGCACTTCGCTGTAGACGAAGCCCTCCACTTTAGAAAATCTCCGGAACATGAAGAATATTCCCAGAAATATGGTAAATGATACGAGAAACTGGCCTAGGGCCGTCATGAGGAATGAAGCCTTATACTGCATGGTGCATCGGATATTGATGGATACATAATGAAAATAAAGGCGTACAGTCTGGTTTAATTTATGCAAAATGCGTTCCCTCCTTACATCGTAATATGTTGATTAGCCGCCTTGCACAGTGAGCCGTTTCTGAGCCAGCATACAGAGCAGCTTTCCGATTACCGTAACGGTTACAAGCCAGAAGAGCTGAAGGAACACAGCCTTTTTCACCTCATGAGCAGACATGCTTCCTCCGTAGATACGCAGCGGAACGTTCTGCATAGCTGCAAAGGGCAGAAGTTCCATGGCCCGCTGCATTTTCTCCGGAAAAAACGGCAGTGGAATCAGCGAGCCGGCGAAAAAGTCGGTCAGGGTTACGAAAATCATCTGCAGCCCCTGGGGCGATATGGTGAAAAATGCCAATATGTACACCAGGACACAGAAGGATACCGTCATCGCCAGTCCCAGGATTAATGTTACTGCAAATAGAATGAAGTGCCGCCAGCTTGCAGGCGGTGCGATTCCATAGGGATGGGGGAGGAACGCGGCCACAGCCAGTATGGGGAAGCAGCGAAGGACTGCCTTTGACAGGCGTATTGCCATGCTTCGGGAAAACCACATGTTGTAGATACTTAAGGGCCGGCATAATTCATATGCAATGTTTCCGTTTACAATGGAGTCAAAGATTTCCTGCTCCACAAGATAGGTGGCAAACAGGGCGAGGAATGCCTCCTGCAGCCATATGTAGGAGGCTGTGGCGGAAAAACTCATGGGAAACGCGTCGGCATCCGCCCGGTAAAATGCCTGGAATATCATGATTTCCATGAAGCCCCATACGAACTGGGTTAGAATCCCTCCAAGGGCGGCGGCTCGATATTGAAGCCCCATGGAAAATCTTAACCGAAAAAAAGAAAGATATTTTTTCATGATTAGAATCCCCCTTTATATATCATATTCGCGGTACAGTTCCGCTACCGTCTCGTCGATATTTTCACCGCCTCTTTTGATATCCTCTAAGGTTCCGTCCAAAAGAAGCCTGCCTTTGCCGATTAGGATGATGCGGCTTGCCAGAGCTTCTATGTCCTGCATATCGTGAGTAGTGAGAATTACGGTAGTTTTATGGTTTTTATTCTGCTGTAAAATGAAGTCGCGGACCGCTAGTTTTGACACTGCGTCAAGCCCTATGGTGGGCTCGTCCAGAAACAAGATACGCGGGCGGTGCAGCAGTGAGGCGGCAATCTCGCAGCGCATCCTCTGGCCTAGGGATAACTGTCTTGCAGGGGAGCGCAGAAGCTCCTTTAAGTTCAGTAATTCAGTCAGTTCGTTTAGGCTTTGGCGGTATTGAGAGTCCGGAATAGAATAGATGTCCTTCAATAATTCAAAAGAATCTATGACAGGGACGTCCCACCATAACTGGGAGCGCTGTCCGAACACGACGCCGATTTCCCGGACATGCCGGATTCGGTTCTTATGTGGGATTCGCCCGTCCACAAGGACGGTCCCGCTGTCAGGGGTTAATATTCCGCTCAGGATTTTGATTGTGGAGCTTTTTCCCGCTCCGTTAGGACCGATATAGCCCACCATCTCGCCGTCGCTAATGGAAAAGGTTACGTCGTTCAGGGCATGGATAATCTCATACTCTCTGTGAAAAAAGGCTTCAAATGCGGCTTTAAAGCCGGCGTTTCTTTTTGCAATCTTGTACGATTTGCATACGTGTTCCATCGTAATCATGCTTGCTTCCTCCTGGTAGTTATATTTTCATATCTTGCCAAGCCGGTCTGGTTTTGTTGGATTTTGCCAACATGTACATCGTTTTGCGGATATCGTGAGAGAATGGTAATAGATATTGCGGAAATGATGTATCGAATACCGAGGTAAAATATTCAGTTGATACTGCTTTTTGATTATACCATGTAAGGAAAAGCGGGTAAAGTGGAAATGAAAATATGTGCCGAAAATGTGATTGACAAACGGCAAATCTGTTATTATAATACCTCCGCCTTAAGGAAAAATGAAAAAGATTAACCATATGGATAATGGAAAATATCTGTATGAAATTAACGCATGGAGGGAAAAGGAGAGATGAGAGTCATTTGGTCTACATATAAGAAAATCCGAATCGGGATATTGCGTGCGGTTCCATGGTCGTTCATGGTATCCAGAGTAACAACAGGTGTAACGCAGATTGTTTTTCCTTATTTTATTTACAGCTTCTTTATGAAGGGCAGCCTAAACAGTGAGTTTAGTCAGTATACGGACGGGGCTGATTATATGACCTATATCGTGCTGGGGTCTGCTCTTAACGTGCTGGCAGTATCGACTTTGATGAACATAGGAAGGGCGCTCATAACAGAGCTGCGGGAGGGGACGCTGGAAATGCTGCTGCTTGCTCCGGCGTCCCGTAATCTGTATTTTCTTGGGTGTCTGCTGGAACAGACCACAAGGGCGTTCATAGAATTTGGTACGGTATTGTTCGTCGGGGGGCTTTTGGGAGCAGATTTGAGATATTTATTATCTCCGGGCGCTTTGGCGGCAATCCTGTTAGCAGTGTTTGGTTTTTTCTGTATGGGTATCTTTTTGTCAGGAATTATGCTGTATACAAGGGACACTTATATTACGCAGAATACTTTATTTGTCACGATGAGCCTGATTTGCGGAATCGTATATCCCAATCAGTATTTACCGGAGTGGGTACAGAATTTTGCACAGATATTTCCGCTGACTCCGGCGGTGAGCCTGTTTCGAAATATCGTAATCGGACGTCAGTATATGACAGATAATTACCAATTAATGATACAGCTATTGCTTCTTTCAGGAATGTATTTGTCGGCAGGACTATGGTGGAATAAAAGACTGGAACAAAGATTAATCGAAAGTATATTTGGATAGCGGAAAGGAGAGCGTGTGATGTGCAGCGTAGTCAATAATGGACTAAAGAATCAGGAAGCAGGAAAAATAATCGCCAGACATTTGGTAAAAGATTACATGTTAAAAGAAAAAAGGGGGCTATTCGTACGCAAACAGAAAAAGGTGATCCATGCGGTGAGAGACATATCGCTTCAGATTCCCCGGGGAAAAATAACCGGCGTATTAGGCATTAACGGCGCGGGAAAGACGACGACGATCCGTATGCTTGCATCTGTTATAGTTCCAACGTCAGGCAGCCTGACCATGAACGGGGTTGACGCCGTAAAGAATCACCTCTGGGTGAAGGAGCATATCAACATGATTTCAGGCGGAGAGAGGAATCTCTACTGGAGGCTGACTGCGAAGGAGAATCTCAGATATTTTGGCAGTCTGTATGGATTAAGCGGGAACGGACTGAGCGAGAAGATTGCAGAGCTGTTAAAGCTTGTAAGATTGGAAGATGCCGCAGATATTCCGGTGGAGAGATATTCAAAGGGGATGAAGCAGCGCCTGCAGATTGCCAGGGGACTAATCAATGATCCGGAGTACCTTTTTATGGACGAGCCGACTCTGGGACTGGATATTATGATTGCAAAAGAAATCAGAGAATTAATCGCAGGACTGGCGAAAGAAAGGGAAAAAGGCCTCCTGCTGACTACCCATTATATTGCCGAAGCAGAAGAATTGTGTGATTATATATATGTGCTGGACAAAGGAAAGATTATTGCTCAAGGGACCAAAGAAGAGCTTAAGGAACTGTTTGCATACCGGCCCCGATTATCCATCCGGACATATTTGAATGAGAATTCGTCAATACTGAAAGAATTAAAAGAGAGATTTTGTGACAGTCTTACCATAGAGAAGGGGCAGGAAACGGTTGTAAGTGTAAGCGGAACCCCTAAGGATTGGTCAAAGGTTTTGAATGTCTTGTTTGAACGTCAGGTTCAGATTCATAACTTAAGTATACACGAACCGAATCTGGAAGAGATATTAATGGAGATTATCAGTCAGTCAAGGGAGGGGCGGCATGAGAAAAAGTCTG
>CATLIP010000001.1 GCA_949957035.1 uncultured Lachnospiraceae bacterium | reverse complement strand
GGATCAGTTTAGAAGTAGGACTCTAGAGTGGTTCAGAAGCAGAAGAGCTAAGAATGGAGAGGACGTCTATGGGAATGGATTACACGATTTACGAGAATTGGTATAAGTATATGAGCAATGTTCTGAACCAGATCCAGGGGATATCTGATTATCCGTCTTATACGGGACAGACATCATCCACAAGCCAGAGCTTTGCGGACATATATAATTCAATATTGGGGTTGAACAGAAGCAGGGAATCTGATATAATGGAAAATACTGCTGCTCTGCAGACGGGCAGTACAAGTATGGATGCAATCTTTGAGGAAGCGGCCGAGATGTACGACGTGCCTTTGAATTTGCTGAAAGCCATGGGTAAGGCTGAATCAGGCTTTGATGCGAATGCGGTGTCTCCGGCAGGGGCTCAGGGAGTGATGCAGCTGATGCCTGCGACGGCAAGGTCGCTTGGAGTAGACGACCCCTTTGATGCCCGAAGCAACATTATGGGGGGCGCAAAGTATATTTCACAGCAGCTTCAGAAGTATAATGGTAACATAGATTTGGCGCTGGCTGCATACAATGCGGGTAGCGGGAATGTAGCGAAGTATGGAGGAGTTCCGCCTTTTAAGGAGACTAGGAATTATATCCAGAGGATTAAGGGGTATATGAACGGCGACCTGACTACCGGTAAGACTGTGGAAGGGAAGACGGTGAGTGCGGATACAGGAACATATAACGTGGGACGGGAAGAAAAGGCGTCAAAGACCGCTTCCCAGAATAGTACATATAATCTGTCTCAGGAGAACGCACAGTATTTGGTAGAGATGATGCGGCTGCAGATGATGAATCGGGCGAGTGTGATTACCCGTTCCCTTTCAGACATGAATGAGCAGAGTACATTTTTGTAGAGGCATATTTGCCGGAAGAATGAATCGAGTAGAATGCAGGTAACAGACAGATTTTTATAAAATACTTACCAAGATTTTCATGCTAGATAAATGTTAATTTCGAGTGAAAACTATAGACTTTTTGTAGAATAAAGTCTATAATAAACAAGAATGGTTGAATTATGTCAACCTGTAAATCGGAGGAGTTATCAATTAATTAAGAAGGAAGTGACATAGGATGTTTGGGAATACGATTTCAATGGCGCATAAAGCTCTGGATTTCTTGTGGAAACAGCAAGAGATTATAGATTTGAACATTGCGAATGTGAATACCCCAGGGTATAAGTGCCAGTCCGTAAGTTTTGAAGAGATCTACCGGAAGCGTCTGCAGGCGGCAAGTCAGACAAAGGATAATGCGAAGATTCGTCAGGCGATTGATAATGCGGATTGCCTAGTGTACAGCAGGGACAACTCGGGGAGAGTAGATGAGAATAACGTCAATGCTGATGTCGAGAATACCAAGATGGCAAGAACGACGCTGCACTATCAGTATTTGATACAGTCGGTGACCAATGACGTTAAGCGTTACCAGTCTGCGATTAAAGCGCAGTAACATATTAATTAGGAAGAGATTGGTTCGTGGAAGCTTTGGCAGGAAGAGGTTCATATAATTTATTAGAAAGGATTGGTACAATATGGAAGACATGTTTATTACACCGTTACAGCCGATGAAAAGCATAACCGACGTCTCAGGCATATCCGGTCTGGGAACTGTGAACGGAAGAAGAGCGGCTGGGGGCTCAGATGATATAAAGGGGCAGGAAGGAATTGCCACATTCAAATCTATTTTTGAGGAAGCGATAGACAATGTAAGGTCAACAGAGGATACACTGGCGAGAAGACAGTATGAGCTGGCAACGGGACAGATTGAAGACCCGCATACAGTCGGAATCGCATCGTCAGAGGCCCAGCTGGCTGTGGATATGCTGGTGTCATTGCGTACCAAGGCGTTAGAGGCTTATAATGAGATTATGCGTATCAGTCTATAGTGCGATGGCGCACATTGTACATGAGTAGACGGATATTTTTTAGTGTAAAAAATAACGATGATACATAGAATCGGGAAGTAAGAGAGTTTTGGACAATGAAGGAAAAGTTTGGGCAGTTTAAAGAATTTGTCGGCAATCTGAGTAGAAAAGTGAAGATTATGATCATTGTCGGCGCAGTGCTGCTGATTGGCGGAGCTGTGACGGTTGCGGTCATTCTGAATAACCAGCCGTATACGGAATTGTTTTCTGGGCTGGGGCAGGAAGAGATGCAGCAGATTGCGCAGAAGCTGACAGAAGATGGCATAGATTATAAATTTAACGGTGAATCGACGATCATGGTCAAGAAGGACACGGTGGACCAGACAAAGGCGACCCTTGTTCAGGCAGGATATCCAAAGAATGGATTTACATATGACACATTCAAGGATAATGCAAGCATGCTGACCACGGATTCGGATAAGAAGACCTACAAGCTCTACGAACTGCAGGACCGTATCGGATCCACAATCCGCCTCTTTGACGGGGTTAAGGATGCAAAAGTTACGATTGCGCTTGGGGAAGAAAGTAAATATGCGCTGAATGACGAGGAGGAGAAGTCCAGCGCGTCTGTCGTAGCGATTATGCAGGACGGCGGTTCACCGACGGAAGAGCAGGTAGTGGCGATTCAACGTCTGGTAGCGAAGAGCATTCCGGGGATGGAGCTTGAGGATGTTGCGGTCATTGATGGGAACGGGAACGATGTTTCTGTCGATGGGAACGGGAATTCCTCTAACAGTTCCACGACGGAAGAGCTTGCCCGTATGGTGGAAAACTCTGTTTCCAATAGTGTTATGAAGGTGCTTGGACCGATTTACGGACAGGAGAATGTACGTGTTACGGCCCATGCGCGTCTGAATATGGAACGGTTGATTCGTCAGCAGACGACTTATACGACTCCGGATAAGATTGATGAGGAAGATAAAACGGGAATCATCAACCATGAGGAGCTTTATCAGGAACAGGCGGGGACAGGCGACGGCGCAGGAGGAGTTGCGGGAGCGGAAACGAATGCGGATACGCCGGAATATAATACTAATGGAGACGCCGACGGGACGACGGCATATAGCGAGAGTGCAGTCCGCGATTATCTGGTTAATGAGTTGAAGGAAGAAGGCCAGATTGACCCGGGTGAATTGGAAGACCTTACGGTTTCTGTTGCGATTAACGGTAACGGATATGGAAGTTTGAGGGAGAATCAGCTTCGTTCTCTGATCGGGAATGCGGCGGGCATCGCAACGGATGCCCAGGACGACAAGATTGCCATTGTCAGCGCGCCGTTTGACGGAATTGGCGAAGATGACGAGTCCGAGGAGGTTTCATCAGGAGGAATCTTGGAGAGTATTCCATTGTGGGCGATTATCGCAGGCGCTGCATTAATCCTGTTGCTGATTATAATGATTATTGTTCTGGTACTCAGAAGAAGGAAGCAGGATGATGAAGAGATTGAAGAACTCGTAGAAGCAGAGGAAGAGACGGAAGAGCTTCCGGTTGTGCTTGATATGAATGAAGAGCTTCTCCAGCTTCAGAATGACAGGAGTATGGAACTTAAGAAGAATGTACGTGAATTCGCGGAACAGAATGCAGAGATTTCTGCCCAGTTGTTGAAGAACTGGCTGAATGGGGGCGTTGCAGATGGAGGAGAATAAGGAAAACAAAGAAAATAAAGAAAAAGACAGCAAGGAAACCAGAGAGAGTAAGCTGACACCGGAACAGAAGGCCGCGGCTGTCGTTGTTTCCCTTGGGGCTGATAAGGCGTCGAAGATTTATAAGCATCTGAGTGAGAGCGATATTGAGAGGCTTACGATTGAGGTGGCGAAGTTAGGACATATCAGCCCGGATGAGATGGAACTTGTCTTAGACGAGTTCTATAAGACCTGTCTGACGCAGAAGGTTGTGACCGACGGCGGTATGGAATATGCCAGAGCGGTACTTGAGAAAGCATTTGGAGAGAGTACTGCGCAGTCATTGTTGGATAAATTATCAAAATCTCTGAAGATACGGCCCTTTGAATTTATACGGAAGAGCAATGTGAAGAATCTGATTTCATTTTTGCAGCATGAAAGACCGCAGACCATTGCATTGGTTCTTTCTTATGCGGATTCGGATCAGGCGTCTATGGTAATCAGCGAGCTTCCAAAGGAGAAGCGCATCAAGGTAGTAGAGGCGATTGCCAGGATGGAGAGCGCGTCTCCGGAGGCGATTAAGGTCGTGGAGGATTCGCTTAAGAAGAGGTTTGACAGTATTCTTACAACTGACGTTACGACGATTGGCGGTATCGATTACATAGCGGACGTTATGAACCACATGGACAGATCCAACGAGAAGTACATCTTCGACGAGCTGGGCAAGACGGACGAAGAGCTTGCGGAGACTATCCGGAAGAAGATGTTCGTATTCGAAGATATTGTGTCTATGGACAACAGATCGATTCAGAGATTTATCCGCGAGTGCGATGTCAAAGATATTGTGTACGCACTCAAGGGCTCCGACGAGAAGATCAAGGAACTTGTATTCTCCAATGTATCTTCACGTATGGCTGAGAGTATCCAGTCTGACCTTGAGATTACGGTTAATGTACGTTTGAGAGACGTAGAAGAGGCGCAGCAGAGAATTGTCGGCGTAATCAGAAGATTGGAAGAGGCCGGAGAGTTGATTATTGTTAAGAGCGGAAAGGATGAAATCATTGCCTAGGATTGTGAAAGAACCGGAGAAGAAGCAGGATGTTAAGCCCTTTGACTTCTTCGCCGGGTTCAAGATTATCGAAGAGCCGAAAGAGGATGAGGAAGACTCAGAGGGCGATGCCGAAGAAGAGGAAGAAGAGTCGGTTTCGGTAGAAGAGATCCTGGAAGAAGCGAGGACGCAGGCGCGGCAGATCGTAAATGACGCCCGGTCCCAGGCAGAGTACCTGCGGGACCAGGGCTATCGGGAAGGCTTGGAGACGGGCCGTCAGGACGGGACCAGAGAAGCCTATGATGAGCAGCGAAGAATCCTGGATGCTGAGATACAGGAACTACAGAATAATATATCAGAAGTGCTTCGAAGCGTTACAGTGGAGAAGGAGAAGCTGTTAGAGCAGTATGTAGATGATCTGAAGAAGATTTCTCTTACTGTGGCTGAGAAGGTTATTCAGACCAGTCTGCAGTCTAGCGGCGACATTGTGAAGCGCATGATTCTGGCGGCTACTGACAAGATTACAAAGAAGCAGTGGGCCAAAATCTACATTACGAAATGCGACACTGTCGTTTCAATGGATGTGGATACGGAATTTTTGGATAAATTATCCAAACTTTCTGAGAATATTAAGATTGTCACTATGGATAACGGAGAAGAGGGAACTTGCATTATCGAGCTCCCGGATGAGATTATTGATGCCAGCGTTGGTACGCAGTTAGAGAATATCAAAGACATTCTGAATAACGTAAGAGTGTAACCAAGGAGAGAGAGCATGTTTTCAAAATTGCCGGAACTGATACAGAAAGCAGAGACCATCAGTTACATAGGAAAGATAGAGAACGTCATTGGAATGGCGATGGAGTCTTCCGGGAACCGGGCCAGTATCGGGGATATTGCCATGATTTACAATGAAGAGAAGCATCGGCAGATTCCCGTGGAGGTGGTGGGCTTTCGTGGAGACAAGATGCAGCTTATGGCATATGAGAACCTGAACGGCGTAGCTGCCGGCAGTTTTGTTAGGAATACCCGGAAACGTTTGAAGATTCCGGTAGGTGAGTTTTTGAGAGGAAGGATCATAGATGCCACGGGGAATCCCATGGATGATTTAGGACCGCTTCCTTCTTCTCGTTATTATTATGTAGAAAATACTTATATCAATCCCTTGACAAGGCCGCCCATTACCGATCCCTTAGAGTTCGGCGTGAAGGCTATTGACGGGCTGAATACGGTTGGCAAGGGACAACGTATCGGTATTTTTGCTGGCAGCGGCGTCGGTAAGAGTACCTTGCTTGGAATGATTGCAAGGAATGTGAAAGCGGATATCAATGTGATTGCTCTTGTAGGAGAGCGAGGCCGTGAGGTACGTGAATTTATAGAGAAGGATTTAGGTCCGGAGGGGATGAAGCGCAGTGTGCTTGTGGTTGCTACTTCGGATCAGCCGGCCATGCTGCGTATGAAATGTCCGCTTGTAGCGACCACTATTGCCGAGTATTTTAAAGATCAGGGGAAGGACGTCCTGTTGATGATGGACTCTCTGACCCGTTTTGCAATGGCTCAGCGTGAGATTGGGCTTGCGACCGGAGAGCCGCCGGTTGCAAGAGGCTATACCCCTTCGATATATGCAGAGTTTCCCAAGCTTCTAGAAAGGAGCGGGAAGTTCGAGAAGGGTTCCATTACCGGTATCTATACGGTGCTGGTGGAAGGTGACGACACCAATGAACCGATTGCAGATACCGTTCGGGGTATTCTGGACGGTCATATTGTACTTACCAGAAAGCTGGCGAATGAAAATCACTTTCCTGCGATTGATGTGAATGCCAGCATTTCCCGTCTAATGACGAATATCGTACCGGAGGAGCACCGTGAGGCGGCAGCCAAGATGCGGGATATCCTGAGCGTGTACGCGAAGAATGAAGACTTGATTTCAATCGGAGCCTATAAGTCGGGGACGAATCCCAGGCTTGACGGCGCTATTTCTAAGATTGACCGGGTCAATGCTTTTCTGATGCAGAAGATTGACGAGAGTTTTGCGGGGGAGAAGTCCTTAGAGATGATGAAGGAGATATTACGGTGAAGAAGTTCTTTTTTTCGTTGGATACGGTACTTAATTATAAGGAACAGGTGCTTGATGGCTTGAAAGCAGAGCATGCAAGGATTCTTATGAAGGTTCGGGAATGCGAGCACACTATCGAGACGATGGAGGAGGAGCACCGCCGCTGTGCGATGGAATTTCGGGACAATCGGATGAGCGGGATGAAGATCTGCGATATCCATACTTATGAGAATTACTTAGAGGCCCTTGGGATTAAGATTAGGAAGAAGTATGAGGAGCTGGCGAAGCTTAAGGAAAAAGAGGAAGCCAAGCGTAACGAAGTGGTAGAGGCGAAGAAGGAGACTTCTTCTATCGATAAATTAAAAGAGAAGAAGTTCAAGGAATACGAGAAGGAAGTTCAGAAGGAAGAAGAACAGTTCATCGAGGAGTTTGTAACAACAAAGAGAGCGATGGCGAGGATTGTGGGGTAATCCTGCATTTGGAGCATAGCGTCTCCGTGCAGATTACTATAGATGTGGCCATGACACAAAGAGACAGAATTGTGTGTCAAGAGTTACACCAGGATTATATAATAGGAAAGGAGGAAGAAACCCATGGAGAAGTTGAGTATGAAGACGATGGATATCGGTTTTCAGACAGCAGGAAAGGCAAAAGCGCCTAACCAAACGGCGGATGTGTCGGGAGATTTTGACTTCAGGAAGATGCTTCAGAGTAAGAATGACGATGCTCAGGGGAAGCAGGATGGCAAGGAAGTAACCAAAGAACCGGATAAGGACTCTGCGACAGATAAAACCGAAGCAGCAGGTGAGAAGAAGCCGGAAGGGGTATCTAAGGACAAGGATAAGACGGATAAGACAGACAACAGTGAGACGGATACCAGTATGGCAGAGGCAATGATTGTGGTAGGGATGCGGGAGAGGCTTTCCTGCGAGTTCGTTACAGTTGACCAGGAGATTGGAGAACAGGTTGAGAATGGTATACCTGAGATAACCGATGGGATGCCGGAGGCCGGAACAGAGGAAGCGCTTCAGATGGCAGGCGCCGGGGAACAGGCGATAGCGCCGGTGCAGACAGAGACGGATACAAGGCAGACACAGATGCCGGAGACGGGAAGAGTCCAAGCTGTTCAGCCGGAACAGACTGTGAGACAGTCGGATTCCATGCAGGATTCTGTGGAGGTGAATACCGTAGAAGCAGTACCGGTGGCAGAGACTCATGATTCGTCCGAGACCGGACAGCAGACACAGGATTTTGGAGCGAATCTGAAAGAGGCGGTAAAGACTGAGCAGCCAAAGGAAAAGACGGAGGGGCAGTCAGAGCAGTTCGCAGCCGAACAGGCAGCGGCGGCAGCGGTAAAGCCGGACACAGCGCGGGTGGCACAGACAGAAGTGGAAAGACCACAGACGATTGCGAGAGTCTATGTGGAGCAGCCCGAGGAATTGCCTGAGAAGGTTACAGATACCTTGCTTGCGAAGCTTACGGAGGGTGTGAAGGAGTTCGAGATTCATATCGAGCCTGTGAACCTTGGTAAGATTGCCGTGAAAGTCTTATATGAAGGCAATCAGGCAACTATTTCAATCATTTGCTCTGAGAAGCGCGCTATGGATGCGCTCAGCCAGAACGCTCGTGAGATTGGCAGTATTATCGATCGCAATTTGGGCGGAGAGACACCCATCATCGTGGATAAGCAGGAGACAGATTATCTGACTCAGACCCGGGATGAGAATGAGCAGGCTGACCAGAACGGTAAGCAGCAGAAGGAAGAGAAGAATCAAAAGCAGGAAGGCGAGGATGCGGAGCAATTTTTGCAGAAGCTGCGTCTTGGCTTGACAAGATAGGTTTTGACAGACTTAAGAAAGGAGAGGAAGATTATATGGCAGGAGTTGAAGATGTATTAAAAAGTGATGCCGCCCAATATCAATATGACGCGTCGAAGACGTCTCAGACATCGGCAGTGTCCAACAAGAGCGATATGTCGATGGATGATTTCTGGAAATTGATGGCAGCTCAGCTTCAATATCAGGACCCGATGAATCCCATGAGCAACAGTGACATGATGAACCAGATGACTCAGATGGCTACCATGAATGCTATGACTCAGGTAACGGACGCAGTAGCTAAGTTCGCGACGGTATCTAACAATCTGTCACAGGTAACCCTTACCACCTATTCCACAGGACTGCTTGGAAAGGAAGTAACGGTTGCAATTACCAATGACGAGGGAGAAGTAACCGGAACGAAGAAGGGAACGGTAACGGGTGTAGACTTGACGGGAGCGACAGCCGTGTATATCGATGGAAAGAAATATGAATTGTCACAGGTAATGGGTATTGGAGAGGTTCCGGTGAAGATTCCGGATAAGGATAAGGACGAGACAGACAAGAAAGACGAGACAGATAAGACGGATACTGACAACACGACAGGTGACAAGGATAAAGAGTAGTTTAAGGGGAGCCACGGGGAACAGAGATAAAGGCGGTGCAAGTGATGAGTAAGATGAACCAGATTACCAACGCCGGAACACTGAAGCTGCAGCATGCGTCAGCGCAGTTGCAGACACAGGGGATTACCGGTGCGGGCGCGAATACAGGCACGAAGGTGCAGTTCGCGGATGTTTTGCAGAAAGAAGCCGACAAAGCTCAGTCCGTTCAATTCTCCAAACATGCAGTACAGAGAGTCCGGGAACGGGGAATCGAGATGACAGACGGTCTCCTTAAGGACTTGAACCAGGCAGTTTCAAAGGCCAGGGAAAAAGGTGCAAGAGACGTGGTTATTATCGGCGAGAGCGGGGCTTTTATAGTGAATGTTCCACATAACGTCGTGGTGACAACAATGTCAGGAACAGAGATGAGGGAAAATATATTTACGAATATTGACAGCGCGGTTTTAATGTAAGCCGGACCATTTGACGGGGGCTTCGTATCTGTATGACTTGCAGGTACACAGAAGGGGACTGCTGGAGAATACTTCGCAGTCCCGGAAGACGCGCAGAGCAGAGTGAAGAAAGGATGGATAGCAAATGGTTAGATCAATGATTGCCGGAGTTGCAGGACTCAAGGCGCATCAGTCCAAGCTGGACGTTATCGGTAATAATATAGCGAACGTTAATACATGGAGTTTTAAATCCTATAGCTACAACTTTCAGGATGCTATGTATACAAATTCGATCAGCAGTACGGGAGGAAGTCAGATGGCGGGGGCTGCCGGTGGACATAACGCTTCACAGGTAGGTTATGGTTCTCAGTTATCTTCTATCTCCAATGAGTTTAATACAGGCGCGCTGGCGCCGTCGTCCAATAATATGGACTGTATGATTGACGGTACAGGGTTCTTCCTTGTGGGTAATATGGTAAATGGTACTTTTGATGATGTAGAGTCTTCCGGACTTAGTTTGTCTAGAGTTGGTATCTTCCGAGTAGATAACAATGGGTATCTGGTAGATAATCAGGGCAGTTATGTGTATGGGTATGCGCCGATTGAAGGGACGGGTACACCAGAGACACCGGCAACAGCGAGTTCGTCAACGATAAAGGATTTACCAGTTGAATTGACACCGCCAGCAGCAGATGCGCCTGTCGGTACGAAGTGGAAGATTACTATAGCAGGTATTTCTGTAGATACAAGCGTGACAACAGTAAATGATTTTGAAGATGCAGTTAATGACTGGGTGACGTTTGTAACGAAACAGAAAGCCTTTATTAAAAATGAAAAGTATGATCCTAACGATCCTAATTCGGAGGAAATGATACAAAATCCTAACTTGATGGTTGATGATGGTACTGGCACTGGTACTAAGAAATTCTTAGACTTTACGAAGGTAAATATTAGTTTGGATCGTATTGGACGTTATTTGAATAGCGCCACCATAACCATTACTGCAAAAGAAGCGGGCAACAGCTATAACGAACCATATTTTCAGGAACTTAAGACAGCGTTATTTGGAGCTGGAAAAGTCAGTGATCCGAATAAACAAGGTGCTGATCTTACTACAGTTGAATCTGCAAGTAATGAAGGAAATGATTTGATTCCTGGAATTGCGGCAGAATACGTAGACGAACTATCTGCAATCCGTATCCCAATCGACCCGCAGACCGGACAACGTTACGATATTCAGGGCTGGAAGATGAACGAAGACGGAACCATCATGGGAACCGACAGAAACAACCGTAGCATTCCAATCGGACAGTTGGCCCTTGTATCCGTAGAGAACCCGAACGGTCTTGAGAAGCAGAACGGTTACTACTATTCCGTAGGACCTAACGCCGGAGCGGTTGAGGCAATCAAGCCAAACGGCGGTCCGGTCGGAATCATCAGGGGCGGATACCTTGAGATGGCCAACGTAGACTTAGCCAACGAGTTCTCTAACATGATTACAACCCAGAGAGGATTCCAAGCGAACTCAAAGATTATCACAGTAACGGATGAGATGTTACAGGAGCTTGTTAATATGAAGCGTTAGTAGCCGCCAGTAAGTGATAGATGTGATTTTGACAGCATATTCCAAGATATGGCGAAATACTTCTCAACCATATCTTGGGATATGTTTGAAATTTATGAGGAACTATGATATGATAATGCTGACGAAATTAAATGACACGAAGATCGTATTGAATTGTGCCCATATAGAATCTGTGGAATTGATACCGGAATCAAAGATCCTTATGACAAACGGCAAGTTTTACATCGTAAAAGAAGGTGCGGAAGAGATAATCGAGAAAACAATTGAGTACAATGGTAAGATACATTGCTACCGTGGAGATAGATAGTATAGTAATTAAGGAATAAGGCGGTGAAGATAAGTGGATATAACTAGTATTTTAGGTGTGGTTATCGGAGCGGTGCTAATCGTATTCGTAGGTATCGGTCCGGCAAAACTTGGGAACTTCTGGGATCTCCCCAGTGTGGCAATCGTTCTTGGGGGTACGATTGCGGCGGGAATTGCAAGTTACCCGTTTAATATGCTTCTGACACTTCCAAAGCATACAAAGATGCTGTTTCAGGGGAAGAAATACAACATCGGTGAATTAGTTGATACACTGGTTGAGATGGCTCAGCTTGCCAGGCAGAACGGTCTGCTGGCGTTGGAGGAGAAGGCGAATGAGCTTGATGATATGTTCTTCAAACAGGGTATTATGCTGATTGTAGATGCGACAGAGCCGGAAGAAGTGCGGACTCTTCTGGAGAGCGATGTGGAAGCCATGTTGTCGAGGCATGAGGACTGTATCGGAATTTATGATACTTTGGATGCAAAGGCGCCGGCCTTCGGTATGATTGGTACGCTGGTCGGACTGGTTAACATGCTGAAGGGTATGAATCTGGACGAAGGAGGAGCGGGAGACATCGGTCCTGCCATGGGAACCGCGTTGATTACGACATTCTATGGTTGTATACTTGCCCACTTGATATTCTCACCGATTGCTAAGAAGCTTAGAGTAAGGAATGATGAAGAATTACTGTATAAGCAGATTATGATTGAGGGAATCCTTGCAATCCAAGCGGGAGATAATCCAAAGTTCCTGCGTGAGAAGCTGGTTACTTTCGTATCCCAGAAGCAGCGCCAGAAACTTTTGGATCCGGATGCGATTGCCGCGAAGAAGAAGGCAGAAGAATAACAGGAGGGAGCTATGAAGAAGAGGAACAAAGGCGGCGGTGGCGGCGCCAATTGGATGGACACCTATGGAGACCTGGTAACTCTGCTGTTATGTTTCTTCGTATTATTATACTCCATCTCTACGTTGGATCAGACGAAATGGATTATGATTGTCAAGAGCTTCAACCCGGAGGCAGAGGAATTGTCTCAGATTGCGGATGAGACAGATCCGGGAGCGCCTAATGATATGTCGGGAGCCGTGGATGCAGAGGCGTTTGACGAGTTATATGAGAGTCTGAAAGCCGCAGTGGATGAAGCGAATATGAACAGTGAGGTAGAGCTGTTTAAAGGGGACGGTTACACTTTTATCACATTTCAGGATAATGTATTCTTTGACGGAGACAGTTCCGTGATTAAGCAGGAAGGAATGGATGTGTTGGCGCAGTTTGCATCGATTCTCTCAGGAGTCAAGGACTCTGTAAAGGAGATTCAGGTGTTGGGGCATACGACGCAGGCAGATCCGGTAATTCCGAACAATCCGGAGAATGACAGAGTTCTTTCATCGGAGAGAGCGGCAAGGGTTGCTGCATTCATCCAGCAGCGTACGGAAGTGACACCGGACAAAATTGTTCCGATGGGATACGGACAATTCCGGCCTGTCGCGCCATTTGATACGCCGGAGAACCGGGCAAAGAATCGGAGAGTTGAGCTGCTGATCACCAAGTCTGACGCAGTAGAGCATTCTCTGGAAGAATACTATCAGATGATGAACAGAACAACCGAGTAAAGTAAGGAAAGTGGGAGTTTAGGATGGCAGATGTATTATCGCAAAGTCAGATAGACGCATTGCTGAATTCCATGCAGAATTCCGGTGCGGATGAGGTGGTAGAGGAAAAGAAGGAGGTTGTGAAGGAGAAGGAGTATAAGAAGTATGACTTCTTCAGTCCGAAGAAGTATACGAAGGATAAGCTGAAGATGCTCAGCAGTATCTACGATAATTACTCCAGAATTGCTGCTTCACAGATCAATGGTCTGTTCCGGGCTGCCAGCGAAGTTGAGGTTATGGGGGTTGAGGAACAGCGATATTATGAATTTGGAAACGCGCTGAACGAGTCGGACGTACTCACGATTGCCAATATAGATTTGCCCGACCGCTCAAGTAATCCTCCTATGTTGATGCACATAAGCCCAATGCTGATGGCGTCAATGATTGACCGCATGCTTGGAGGGACGGGTATGGATATGTCGGTGGATATGTCCTATACCTATACGGATATTGAGCTGGCTCTTTATGCGAAGATTATCAAGTATCTGGTCATGATTACCAGGGATGTCTGGGCCGGATACATTAATTTGAATGTGGAGTTTGAACGGGTGGAGGAGAACCCGAGTATGTTCCAGGGAATCAGTGTGGATGAGACAGTCGTAATCATTATGCTGCACATTTCCCTTGGAGGAATCGATGGAAGTATGAATATCTGTATGCCAGGTACGCTTCTGAGTAATATGTTTGAAATCATTGATAAGACGAAGCATTTGGCGAAGAAGAGTGATGCGGCCCATCTCCGGAATACCAGAGAGGATATTCTGGAGAATATCAGGGAATCCAAGATGGATATTATGGCACAGCTTGGCATAGCGAAGCTGAATCTGGACGATGTATACAATCTACATGTAGGAGATGTCATCGACCTGAACAAACCGCAGGATTCTTTGATTTCGCTCTATATCGAAGGCCAGCCGTGGTTCAATGGCCAGCTTGGAGTACATAACAAGAATGTTGCAGTCAAGATTGAGGACCGTCTGATTGAGCCGAACAAGTTGCTTGAAGAGGCAGGAGAGGACATGGCAGTATAACTACCAGATAAATCCAAGGAATTATCTGAGTAAATAAATTATAATGATAACAATAACATGAACAAAAGTGAGGTAAAAGAAATGGCAAAGATTTTATTAGTGGACGATGCGGCGTTTATGAGAATGATGTTAAAGAATACGCTGTCACAGGCAGGGTATACGGATCTGATTGAAGCGGAGGATGGAGTGAAAGCGGTAGAGGCTTACACTGCAGAGAAGCCGGATCTTGTATTCATGGATATTACCATGCCTAACAAGGATGGTTTGGAGACATTAAAGGAGATCAAGGCGATGGACCCGGGAGCAACAGTCGTTATGTGTTCCGCAATGGGACAGGAGACGATGGTTATGGATTCCATCAAGTCTGGAGCAAAGGATTTTATTGTAAAGCCATTTAAGCCGGAGCGTGTATTATCAACGGTGAAGAAGATCCTTGGCTAGATTAAGGAGGTTAGTATGTCTTTTTTGAGTTCATTTGATATAAGTGCATCAGGGATGACGGCAGAGAGGCAGCGGCTTGATATAGCGGCAGAGAACATTTCCAATGCAGAGACTACCAGGACTGCCAGTGGGGGGACTTACCGCCGAAAGATGGTTGTCTTGCAGGAGGTTCCGACGACCTCTTTCCGCACCAGATTCAACAGCCTCCTGAACCGGACTGCGTCCAAGGGCGGAGTAAAGGTGACGGAGATCGTGGAAGACCAGAGAGACCTGTATCCTGTCTATAATCCGGATCACCCGGATGCGAATGAGGAAGGCTATGTTATGATGCCGAACGTAGATCTTGTAAAAGAGACAATAGATGGTATGTCTGCAACGAGAGCCTATGAGGCGAACATTACAGCCTTTAATGCCATGAAGCTGATGGCGCAGAAAGCGTTAGATATCGGCAAATAGAAAAAGGGGTGATTTTCCCGGAAGGAGAGAAGGGTTAGTATGAATTCAGATTGCTTTAGTAAACTGGAAATAGATGCGATAGGCGAGATACTTAATATCAGCCTTGGCGCGTCTGCGACAGCGGTTTCCACGATGCTGAGTGCAAGGGTAGATATAACGACACCAATTGTCAACGTCGTGAACAAAGAAGAATTCGAATTAGACAGGGTTGATCCTGCAGTCTGTGTCGAGATTACTTATGTTGCCGGTCTTGAAGGCCAGAACGTCATGCTTCTTAAGAGACATGATATCAAAGTAATCGTCGAGATGGCCATGGGGATGGAGATTGCTGATGAAGATTTTGAATTAGACGAGATTAACATTAGCGCGGTCTGCGAGGTCATGAACCAGATGATGGGGGCGTCTGCGACAGCGTTGTCTGAATTCTTGGGGAGAGTAGTAGATATCTCTACACCGATTTCATTCGAGGTAGAGAATGAGCAGCAGTTTATAGATAAATATTTTGTTGATGATGAGCCGAAGGTTTTAATCGGGTTCACTTTGAAGATTGCAGATAAGTTAGAGAGTGAGTTCTTTAACGTAATGCCAATCGCGTTAGCGAAGGGGCTGGTTGAGGGATTCCTGCCGCCGGAGGATATTATTCCTTATGTTCCCGGAGGTCAGGCAAGCGCACCTCAGGCAGAAGCACCGGCACCCGAACCGGAGCCGGCACCGGCAGTAAGTGAGCCGGCAGCAGATGCATCCGGTGGTAAGATGTCTCAAGAGGATATCGAGAGAATGCTTGCTGGTATGATGGGTGATGAACCAGAGCCGGCACCAGCACCGGAGCCGGAACCGGTATCAGCGCCGACACCAGCGCCAACTCCAGCACCGACACCAGCGCCAGCACCGGCGCCAACTCCAGCACCGACACCAGCGCCAGCACCGGCGCCGACAATAGATCCGATGGCCGGCGCAGCGGCACAGCCGACGATGATGCCAATGATGCAGGGGGCGGCACAGCCGATGGTAAGTCCAGATGTCTCCATGATGCAGATGCAGATGATGCAGCAGATGATGCAGCAGATGCAGCAGATGCAGCAACAGATGCAGGAGCAGAACAATGCGCCTAAGCCGGTAGCAGCGCCGCCTGAACCGAAGATGATTCATGTTCAGCCGCCAATGCAGCCGAATCTGAAAGCAGATAATGGAATTGTGTTAGAGGGCGAGCAGGAAGAGAACATGGAACTGATTATGAGTGTTCCGTTGGAGGTTTCTGTTGAGATTGGAAGGACGAAGAAGCTTGTGAAGGATATCCTAGACTTCACAAAGGGTTCATTGGTTGTTCTGGACAAACTGGCAGGCGAGCAGGTAGACTTGTATGTCAACGGCCAGTGTATTGCTAAGGGTGATGTTGTAGTTGTGGAAGACAACTTTGGAATAAGAATTACAGAGATCATGAAAGTGAATCTGATTGCGTTAGAGCAGCATTAAACGAGTAAGGAAGGAAAGATATGTGGAGAGTGATTGCCACCTTTGTTGCGGTAATAGTGATTATATATCTGAGTTATCTGGCCAGCAAGTACAGAGGTAAAGGTCTGGGCAGAAGCGGCAGCTCCCGTTATATGCGCCTGATCGACCAGGTTACGCTTGGCCAGGACAGACACGTAGCGATTATGCAGGTGGGTGGAAAGTATCTGCTCGTTGGTGTCACGTCAGGCCAGATCAGTCTCTTGTCCGAGGTTTCGGATGAAGATCTGTTTCCCTTAGAGCCGGATGAAGAAGAGGGCGATGGGAAGATACCGGACTTCAAGACAATGATAGGTAAGCTGGGGGACATAACGAAAAGAGGAGGTAGAAATTAGTGTACGATTCATTAATTAATGTGAATGGCAATCAGGTTCCTACATTGGATATTCTGTTGATGCTGACGGTCATATCACTTCTGCCCTCTCTTTTGATCATGGTAACGTCTTTTGTAAGAACAGTAATTATCCTCTCTTTTTTGAGGAATGCAATGGGTGTCCAGCAGACGCCGCCCAACATGGTATTGATTGGGATTGCAGTCTTCTTGACTTTGTTTATCATGGATCCTGTCATTAAGCAGATTAATACGGAGGCTTATACACCCTATAAAAACCAGGAGATTTCGCAGGAAGAGGCGATTGCCCGGGCACAGGTTCCGCTGAAAGAATTTATGCTGACGAATACAGAGAAGAGTTCTCTTAATTTGTTTGTAGAAATGTCAGGGGCGGAGGAAGTGGAGAATGAATTGGATCTGCCAATGACGGTCGTGATTCCTTCTTTTATGACAAGCGAATTGAAACGAGGGTTTACGGCGGGGTTTCTGCTATATATTCCATTTCTGCTGATAGATATTGTAGTGTCGTCTACCCTGATGTCCATGGGTATGATGATGCTGCCTCCGGCGATGATCTCAATGCCGTTCAAATTGCTGTTATTCGTAACTGTAAATGGATGGGAACTTCTGTTTTCCACGATTGTCAATAGTTTCCGATGACGGGAAGGGGTATATAGATGACAAATGGAGAAGTGGCGGATCTGATGTATGAGGTATTCATACTGATCATCCAACTGGCAGGTCCGCTTCTGGTAATCAGTATGTTGGTAGGTATCCTGATCTCCATCATACAGGCAGCGACGCAGATTCATGAACAGACGATTACGTTTGTGCCGAAATTATTGGTAATAGGCGTCATACTTGTATTTGCAGGAAGTTCTATGTTAGAGTCCCTACAGGAATTTACGACAAAAATTTTCCGAATGATACAAGGCTGATGCGAGGAGTGATGACATGTCGATAGATAATACCGCACAGCTTACCTTGTTTTCGCTGATTCTGATGCGGATGTCAGGGTTTGTCTTAATGAATCCGATATTGGGAAGAAATAACATACCGGCAAGGGTGAAGGGAGGATTTATCTTCATCCTGACCATGACGGTATATTCCGCCTCGATGGAAGAGGCGGTAGAGATTGCGAGTACGATTGAGTTTGGATTCCTTTTGTTAAAAGAATTTGCGGCAGGATATGTGATAGGATATGTCATGCACTTGTTTTTTTTTATTGTTAGTTTTGCAGGATACATTATTGACTATCAGATTGGATTATCTATGGCTACAGTGTATGACCCGCAGAGCAATGCACAGATGCCGGTCACAGGTAGTGTATATCAGGCATGGTTGATTATGCTTTTTTTTGCAGTGGATGGCCACCTTGCGCTGATGAAGATTTTACTGACTTCGGCGGAGATTGTGCCATATGGGGGGATTGTACTGACTCAGGGACTTGCACTTAAGGTTATTGATATTTTCTTAGAATGTGTGAACATGGGGATCAGGTTTGCTTTGCCCATGATTGCCGCAGAGTTCCTTGTGGAGGTAGGAGTAGGGATTCTGAATAAGGTAGTGCCGCAGATTAGTATATTTGTGATTAATATTCAGATGAAATTAATTGTCGGTCTGGGCCTTTTGGCGCTTCTATATGCGCCTGCGGGTGAGTTCATCGAGAAGATTATGACTACGATGATGAAGACGGTCCAGGGTATACTGACATTCTTATAAAAGGAAGTGAACACCTTTGGCGTCAGATGAAAAAACCGAAAAAGCCACACCTAAGAAGCGAAGGGACCAACGAAAGAAAGGTAATGTTCCTACCAGTAAGGACGTTATCTCGGTCGCTTCGCTTGTAGGGTGTTTCTATTGTTTACAGATGCTGTTTCCGGGGATTTACCGGAGGCTTAAGGATATCATGCTTTTTCAGGTGTCCTCAGTGGCAGATATTGACGAGTTATCGATTGCGAATCTGCAGCTTGTGGGTATGAAGGCGGTGGAGACCGCGGCATGGTGCATTTTTCCGCTGGGGGTGATTAGTCTGGCGATTGGGGTGCTTGGCACCGGGATACAGACCAGGTTCCTCTTTACTCGGGAGCCGCTTAAGTTTAACCTTGGCAAACTTAATCCGCTTAAAGGGATTAAGAATTTATTTTCCGCCAGACAGCTTATAGAATTGTTAAAAGCGCTTCTTAAGATTACGATTCTGGCGGTAGTCTTATACAATATCCTCAGGGATGAGCTTGTGGTGATTGCACAGATGATGGATGTGAATCCGATTTCGGCTGCCACCTATGTGCTCAAGGAGATTATCAGCATGGTTTTGAGGATTGGAATGATCTTCGCCGCTATTGCGGGATTCGATTTTTTCTACCAGCGCTGGAAGTATGAGAAGGACATGAAGATGTCCAAGGAAGAGGTCAAGGAAGAGTACAAACAGATGGAAGGAGATCCGCAGATAAAAGGCAAGATTAAGAGCCGTCAGCAGAGCATGGCCAGGAGCAGAATGATGCAGGCAGTACCGGACGCTGACGTTGTTATCCGTAACCCTACGCATTTTGCGGTTGCCCTTCGGTATGATATCGATCATGACAATGCGCCTGTGGTCATAGCAAAGGGACAGGATTACATTGCGCTTAAGATTGTTGAGATTGCAGAGAACAGCAAGGTTACGGTAATTGAGAATAAACCTCTTGCGAGAGGCCTTTACGCTTCGACTCCCCTTGGAGGCCAGATTCCGGCAGAGTATTACGGAGTGGTGGCGGAGATATTGGTTGAGATATTCCGAATGAATAAAAAGTTGGTGTAGAGAATGAAAAATATACTAAATAATGCGGTATCATTGATTGTAGTTATGATCGTTCTGCTTCTGATTATACCGCTGAGTCCGTTTTTTCTGGACGTCATGATTATTTTGAATATAGGTGTGTCGCTGATTATTCTTCTGATCAGTATGAATATCAAAGAGGCGCTGGAGTTCTCTATCTTCCCGTCGCTGCTTCTGATTACGACCTTATACCGTATTGGAATCAATATTTCTTCAACAAGAAGTATTCTGAGTAATTCCGGTACGGCGGGACAGGTAATTCAGTCTATGGGTGATTTCGTTCTTCAGGGAAATGTTGTTGTCGGAGTTGTTATCTTCCTGATTATTGTATTAGTACAGTTCCTTGTTATTACAAAGGGCGCTGAACGTGTGGCTGAGGTAGCGGCAAGATTTACGTTGGACGCTATGCCCGGTAAGCAGATGGCCATTGACGCAGACTTGGGAAGCGGACTTTGTACGGAAGATGAGGCGAAGGAAAGACGTTACAAGATTCAGAAGGAAGCGGATTTCTACGGTTCCATGGATGGTGCTACGAAGATTGTTAAGGGAGATGCAACCATGTCCTTAATAATCACAGCAGTCAATTTCCTTGGAGGATGTATCATAGGTATGGTGCAGGGCGGCATGGGCTTTACGGAAGTGCTGCAGGTATACTCCATTGCAACCATTGGCGATGGTCTGGTATCCCAGATTCCTGCACTTTTGATTTCTACGGCAACCGGTATGATTGTAACACGTGCGGTTGCGGAAGACAGTTTGAATATTGATGTGACGAGACAGTTCTCCGCGCAACCAAAATCAATCATGATTGCAGGCTGCGTTCTTGCTGTTTTGATTGCCGTTCCGGGGATGCCGAAGCTCCAGCTTGCACTTATTGCATTGGTGATGATGTTAGGCGGCTACTATCTGCTTCGGCGTATGCAGTCCTTTGCGGCAGTTCCGGAGCAGGGGCCTATGGCTATGGGAGGAGGCCCGGGTATACCGGAAGCCGACCCAATGCAGATGATGGAGGACGAAGAGAATTTCAAAGATATCAACAGTGTATATTCGCTGATTACCGTAGAGCCAATCGAGATGGAGTTCGGTTACAGTCTGATTCCTCTGGTAGACGAGGCAAGCGGCGGAAGGATGATAGACCGTATTGTTATCTTCCGGCGTCAATACGCACAGGAGATGGGACTCGTCATCCCCTCCATCAGACTGCGTGACAGCTCTAGTCTGAATACGAATCAATACGTCATTAAGATTAAGGGAGAGGAAGTAGCCAAAGGAGAGATTCTGGTAGATTACTATCTTGCCTTGGAGCCGCCGAATCTTGAGAAGGAGATCGATGGAATAGATACTATCGAGCCGGCATATGGTATTCCTAGTAAATGGATTACCGTTGATAAGAAAGAGATGGCTGAAATCTATGGATATACAGTTATCGACCCGCTGTCTGTTATGCTGACACATTTGTCAGAGACTGTGAAGAAACACGCTCATGAGCTGCTGAACCGTCAGGAGGTGGTACGCCTGATTGAGAATATGAAGAAGCAGTCGCCAGAGCTTGTGGATGAACTAATCCCGAATCTGATTTCTTATGGTAACTTCCAGAAGATTCTGACGAATCTGTTGAAGGAGGGTATTCCGATTAAGGATATGGAGACAATCATGGAGACAATTGTGGATTCTTCCATGACTGTAAGGGATTTGGATTCCATTACGGAGAATATCCGTGTTGCACTGAAACGTACGATCACCAGAAGATTCTGCGAAGGCAACAGCATGAGAGTTGTGACATTGGATGCGGAGCTGGAGAAGAACATCATTACCAGCCTGACCAACGGCGACCATGGCGTATATCTGGCATTGAGTCCGGATGTAATGCAGAATGTAATTACACAGATGTCCGAGGAAGTGAAGAAGTTCCAGGAGCTTGGACAGCCGCCGATTATCCTGACAAGTCAGGTGGTAAGAATCCATGTCTATCGGTTAATCGAGCAGTTCTTCCCGGATGTTTATGTACTGTCATTTAACGAGATTAGCAACAATATCCAGATACAGGCGGTAGGGAATATTACGATGTAACGAAATTTAACGGAGTGCAGTATGAACACACAGGAACGGTATAAGGATAAGACGAACGAAGAGCTTTTAAAACTGTATAAGGAGACGGGCAGCCTGGAAGTTAAGCAGGAGATCGTTATGCGCTATATCTATCTTGTGAAGAGTATTGCGCTTCAGATGAGAGACATCTATATGAGTTTTTCACAGGTGGATGATATTATCAGCGAAGGGGTTATTGCGATCATGTCCTCCATTGATAAGTTTGATATGGATAAAAATGTCAAATTCGAGACATTTATCTCCAAGAGAATCAAAGGAATGATTATTGACCTTGCGAGAAAACAGGATTGGGTGCCAAGAAGTACAAGAAAGAGCACAAGAGATATTGAAGAAGCGGTCACAACGTTATATAATAAACTTGGGTATTATCCTTCTGTACAGGAGGTAACGGATTATTTGAATATAACTCCTGAGAAGTATCAGGAGACCATGCGCAAAGCGTCGCTGTTCAACATTCTTTCGCTGGATATGGTATTAGCGGAGGCACAGGGGAATGAAGTGGGAGTGACGCTGCCCCAGGGAGATAAGAGCGAGCAGCCTGAGAGTAAGTTCCTGAAGAAGGAGCTTACGCAGGTGTTGGCGGAGGGAGTCGGAACGCTTAAGGAGAATGAGCAGCTTGTGATTTCGCTGTATTATATAGATGAATTGAATATGAGGCAGATTGCGGATGTGCTGAATGTAAGTGAGCCGCGTGTCTCTCAGATTCATACGAATGCAATAAAGAAACTAAGGAAACACATGGAGAGATTCAACGAAGAAAAGGAGAGCAGGCATGTTTCAAGGGTATTATGATCTAACTTCTAATATGATCACACAGAACCGCAATCTGAACGTCATCAGTAACAACATGACGAATGTATCCACTCCGGGATATAAGATGGACAGAATTATGCAGAGTACTTTCCGGGATGAGATGATCTACCGGTATGACAGAGACGGAAAGACTGCGGTTGGTACAGTGTCCAGGATGAATATTGCGGACGAGAGAGTAACGGACTATACAGAAGGGGGCATCCGAGAGACTGGCGATGCGCTGGATGTGGGATTGACCGGCAACGGTTTCTTCGTAATCGATACCGGTGAAGGTCCGGTATACACAAGAGACGGTTCATTTAATCTGGATAATGAAGGATACCTGACTATGCCGGGAATCGGCAGAGTGCAGGGGACGAACGGGGCAATTCGTCTGACCACAGATAACATTATTATCGACAAGCAGGGGAATATCATCAGTGAGGATGGTAATCAGTTCTTTGGAACACTGCAGATTGTGGATTTTGCGGATTATGGACAGCTGACCAAGATCAGCGGAAGTGTGTTCCGGGCAAATGCACAGCCTCAGGCTGCAGACAGAGGAACGACAGTTACACAGAGATATCTGGAAGATTCTAACGTCTCCATGGCGGAGGAGATGACGCGAATGATTAGCAGCCAGCGGATTTTGCAGAGTTCAGCACAGCTTCTTAAGATTTATGACCAATTGGAGGCGAAGATGGTAACGCTTGGCTCTGCAACGTAGAGCGTGCAGGCGGCTGATAACAGTGGACTGTCAGGGGGAGCATGATGGCCCGAGGGCAGGACGGAGAGGAGAGGCATATGTATACATCATTTTACACTGCGGCAAGAGGGGCGATGGAAGAACAGCAGAAGCTGAATGTGGTTGCCAACAACCTTGCGAACGTGAATAACTATGGTTATAAACCCAAGACGCCGGTATTTGCGGATCTGATGTATTATAACCTGAATAACTATAACGGGGACGATACCCCGCTGAAGGCGGGGACAGGAATCCTGGTAGAGCAGACGAAGACGGATTTTAGTCCCAAAGGACTGGTGACGACACAGGGGGATTTCGATTATGCAATCATTGATTCTGGATTTTTCATGATGAGAAGTCCGGTTACCAATGAGATTACATATACGAGAAACGGACATTTCAGCATGTCCAAACGCGGAGATGAGTTTTATCTTGTGAATGACAACGGGAATTTTGTTCTGGATCAGAACCGCAACCCGATTCGGATAACGGACGGAGAGCTGAGCGGCAAGATTGGGGTTTTCGGCTTCAACATTATGGACGGAATGTTAAGTGTCGGCAATAACGAATATGCTCCGTCTGTGAAGAACGGACAGCCGTTTCTGATGGCAGGCGCGCAGGTGGCAGATCATGCATTGGAGATGTCCGGCGCAAGTGTTTCCGATGATTTTACCCGCATTATTGAGGCGCAGAGAGCGTATTCCTACGCGCTGAAGATGGTACAGACATCCGATGAAGTTGTGAATACGGTTAATACATTAAGGTCATAGAGAGGTGGATTATGGGGATAAAAACATATGAAGAGATGAATGAGCTGGAGATCGATATTCTAAAGGAAATTGGCAGTATCGGCGGCGGTAATGCCGCGACAGCCCTGTCCAGTATGCTGAATGCGAAGGTGAATATGTCCCTTCCTAAGGTAGAGATATTGGATTTTAACGAGGCGCTGGTCAATGTGGGAGACCCTGAGGAAGTGGTTGCGGCTATTTTGGTCGAGATGTCGGGGGAACTGGGCGGTATCATGCTGTTCATTCTGACGAAGGAATTTTCAGACGAGATTTTAATCAGAATGCTTGGAAAGACGAAGGAAGATTTCTTTGAACTGGAGGAGATTGATTCTTCCGTCCTGATGGAGATTGGTAATATCGTAATTTCATCATATATTACGGCAATGGCTTCCTTAGTGAATATGAGTGTAGAGCTGTCGGTTCCGCAGCTAGCCGTAAATATGTTAGGCGGAATCATGAGTGTGCCAATCGCAATGATGGGCCAGCATTCAGACAGAATCATGATGATAACCGGCGAATTTAAGATTGACGGAAAAGCATTAAACAGCAATATGCTGCTTCTACCAGATGTAGAGTCTTTGAATGTTCTTATGAAAAAACTAGGAGTGGAATGATAGATGGAGAAGAAGATATCAGTAGGAATTGCTGATATGAAGATGACGAGACAAGAGGGTATACTGATTACATATGCGCTGGGGTCTTGTATCGGTGTTTCTTTTTATGATCCGATGATTAAGTTAGGAGCGCTTCTTCATATTATGCTTCCTGAAAAGAGTGGTGCGAAGGATGGAAACGTGTTTAAGTTCGCGGATACAGGTATCCGTGAGACGCTTCGTAAACTTACTGCGTTTGGGGGGTCAAAATCGCGGATGGTATGCAAGATTGCGGGCGGAGCCAAGATGTTCGAGATGAAGGGCAGCGGAGGTCTTGGAAATATCGGGGAGAGAAATTCACAGAATGTTAAAAGGATTTTGATGGCAGAGGGGTTGCGTGTTACCAGTGAAGATGTCGGGGCAAATTATGCGAGGACTATGCTGCTGGATGTGGCGACGGGGAATGTGTATGTCCGGTCAGCAGGAAAACCGGAGAAGATGCTTTAGCTCTTATTTCGGAGGAATATTGCGTCGATAAATATACATAGAATGTAAAGGAGTGAGTGTGTATGGCTAATACAGAGATTTTATTGGAATCTGGAACAAATGAAATTGAAGTTATGCAGTTTACCATATTCGGTGAGTTGTATGGAATTAATGTGGCAAAGGTGCTGGAGATCATGATGGCGGATAAAGTGAAGCCGATCCCACATTCTCATGATGCCGTTGAAGGAATCTTCAAGCCAAGGGAGACTCTTCTGACGGTGATTAATCTTCCGAAATATCTGACGGGAGAGTGTGGAGATAAGAAGGATCGAGATCTGTTCATCATCACGAATTTCAATAAGATGCACATTGCATTCCGTGTACATTCCGTGGTTGGTATCAGCAGGATTTCTTGGGAGGCTATCCAAAAACCGGATAAGGCTCTGACGAATGGAGAAGACGGAGTTGCAACGGGTATCGCTCAGTGCGGAGATAACCTTGTTACCATTCTGGATTTTGAGAAGATTGTGGCGGAGATTGCGCCTGAGACGAGTATCCAGGTATCAGAGATTGACAAACTTGGGGACAGAGTTCAGAGAGATCAGAGCATTATTCTTGCGGAGGATTCGATTCTGTTGACCAAGATGATCTCGGATTCCCTGTTCCGGGCAGGATACTCTAATCTTACGACCTTTAATAATGGCCGGGAAGCGTGGGAGTTCCTTGAGAGCATCAGAAGTGAACCGGATTTCTATACGAGAGCTGCATTGCTGATCACTGATATCGAGATGCCTGAGATGGATGGGCATCGTCTGACGAAGCTAGTGAAAGAAGATGAAAAGATGAAGAATATGCCGGTTGTAATCTTCTCATCCCTGATTAATGAAGAGATGAGAGTGAAAGGTAAGCAGCTCGGAGCTGACGAGCAATTATCAAAACCAGAGATCGGACGTTTGGTCGAGGTTATGGATGCATTACTGGACCGGAGGGATAATTAAATGAAGAATTGTGTAGTAAGACAGGCTATTAAAGATCTGAAGGACACGGTCATCGGATATGAATTGCTTATCCAGGAGGATGAGAGCAGCCTGTATAATTCCAGCTCAGACAATGTGGCGGCGAATACAATGGTTGCCTTTTTGTCTGAGAACTCGGAAAGGATATTCAAAGACAGAAAGACATTTATGACGTTTACACCGACGCTTTTGTTTCGGAATACGCCAAAGATATTTGATAAAGATAAGGTTGTAATCCAGATTGAGGACAACATTGTTGTCCACTCTCTGGCGGCCATCCTTATCAGTAAGTATCGGGAGGATGGTTATCATTTTGCCATCAATGATTTCCAGTTTACGCCAAAGTATTTCAGCATGTTGGAGTATGTGGATTATATTAAGATGGATATTTCCAACAAGCTGGAGGGGACGCAGCGGCGTTCTATTGCTAACGTAATCGATATGGCTCATGGGTTCCAGAAGCAGTTTATTGCAACCGGCGTGAACAGCAAGGAAGTATATGACTGTGCGGTGGAACTGGGGGTAGACTACGTGGAAGGCAATTATATTGCCGGAACTACCACCTCGAAGGCGAGCAAGATGGATTTCATGCAGGGGAACCTCTATCAGCTCATTGTGGAGATTACCAAAGATGAGCCGGATGTAGAGATTCTGGAAGAGACGATTATCAGAGATGCGTCCCTTACATATGCGTTGCTTAAGATGGCTAATTCTGCGTATTTCGCTGTGCATCATGAGACGACCTCTGTCAGGCAGGCATTGGTGCGTGTCGGTATCAGCCAGTTGAAGCAGTGGGTATACCTGCTCAGCTTTGAGGATAAACAGAATAAGTCGGAATCTGAGGAATTGTTGAAAGCCTCTTTCATGCGTGCTAATTTTACGTCTGCATTGGTCAAGAGACTTAAGAATTTCCCGATTAACAGTTCAGATGCTTATCTGTTGGGTATGTTCTCCATGCTGGAATATATGATTGACGCCCCGATTGCAGAGATTCTCTACGAGATTCCGATTCTGGAAGAGGTGAAGGATGCGCTGATTCGGAAAGAAGGCAAGGCTGGACGTCTGTATGAGCTGGTACTCAGCTATGAGAAGGCAGATTGGAGCGCAATCAAGGAGATTTCAGAGGAATTAGGACTCAAGACGAACGAGATGGCGCAGATCTATATGGAATGTGTAGAAGAAGTGAATAATATCTGGGATAATGTCGTAGGTATGAATGAAGAGTAATATCCAGTCCCAGACAGGAACGAGTGAGTACAGGGGGAAAAGGCTATGGTAGGCGGAATCTCAGCAGTGAGCCCATATATAAGTACGGCATATCGTTATACGGGCTACGGACGAAATAATAGTATGCCGCAGGATGTGGCTGTTCAGGGAGTCAATCGTGTGAGGCGCCAAGGCGCTGTATCCGGGGTGCAGTCCGGACGAAATATCGGATCTGTGTACGGTGTACAGGCGAACGTGGGAATTGGAGCAGCTTTAGCTGCCGGACGTTCGGCAAGTCCGGGGACGCCGGTAGAGCCGATTCGTCCGGTATCGAAAGTGGAAGCCAATGCGCCACGCGGCATTGGCTACATGATTCCATTCCTTCGGGAAGGGATGGATCCCGCAGAGCTGGCAGTGCGGATGAGAATGAAATATGTTAACCCCGCAGGTACAGACACAGGCGGCCCGGGCACAGAAAAGGATGCGGCGGCTAAGCTTCCGGGAACCCCGTCAGCAGAGTTGGGGGTAGAAGGAGCTCAAAAGAATGCAGAAGAGGGCGAATGCCAGACCTGCAAGGAGAGAAAATACCAAGACGGTTCGGATGATGCCGGAGTTTCCTTTAAGACTCCGACACGGATAGCGCCGGAACAGGCAGCAGCGGCGGTGCGCGGTCACGAGATGGAGCATGTTGTGCGGGAACGTGCGGCGGCGGCGCGCGAGGATCGGCGGGTAATCAGTCAGTCTGTTACCATGCATACGGCTATCTGTCCGGAGTGTGGTACGGTCTATGTCTCAGGAGGAGTCACAAGGACTACAACGGCCGCAAACCCGCAGCCGGAACAGCCGGAGAAGGAGCAGCAGAAGAATGATGGGGGATTCACTGCCGCATAGGGAACATACGAGTCGGATTGAGCCAATTTTAATAATATAGGAACAAAGATTGACACAATTATGAAATACCGCAATAAAATATAATAAGAGATATTATCAGACAAAGTTCCCATATAGATAGGGAGTGTGCGAAAAGAAAGAGGGGAAATATATCCATGCGTAAAAGTATTAAGACAATGGTTGGTATTCGGGTAGCTTTTGCATTTGCAGCCGTACTCGTATATAGCCTGGTGGTAACATTCAATGTTTTTCTCATTAAAGGTGCGGCGAATGACAGCAGTGATGCAAGCGTAATGCTGGATACAATCGAAAAAGCGGAGACGGCACATTATAAATGGTCCAGCGGTCTAAGCAGCGCTTTGTACGCAGGGATTGAATTTGAGGGAACTATGGATCCTACAGCCTGTGTATTGGGGCAATGGCTCTACAGCGATTTGAACACAGACGACGCCCTTGTCATTGAGAAGAGAAACGAGATTGAGCCTTTGCATAAGGAACTGCATGAATCCGCCGGTTATGCATTAGAGCTTATGAAGACAGACCCGGAGCAGGCCCGTTCATATTATCAGAATACGATACGAAAGAATCTGGCGGTATTGGTGGCGGATCTGGAAGAGATTATAGAAGAAGGCGCGAAGCTGACCGAAGAAAGCTCGGAGAGCATGTTCCGCACAATTCATGTTGTGCAGGTATTGGCAGGCGTCTGCTTCTTCGTGGCGCTTATCTGTCTTATCAGCCTTATTACCTACGTAATGAAAAGAGTTATTAGGCCGATTATGTATATCAGCGAATGTGTCCGTCCGCTTCAGGAAGGGACGCTTGATTTGAATATGAGCTATGAATCTCAGGACGAGATAGGCGAGCTGTCCCATGTATTGGACAATTCTCTTCAAGTGATTCAAGGGTATGTAGGAGATATTAATCGGATTATGAATCAACTGGCGCAGGGAGAGTTTAACGTACACACATCCACGCCGTTTATCGGAGATTTCAAATCCATTGAGACTTCGATTGAGAGTTTTACAGATACATTGTCATCGTCCATCGGCAATATCGGAAAGGTGGAGCATCAGATATCCGGAAGTGCAGAGCAGTTATCCAGCGGCGCGCAATCGTTGGCGCAGGGTGCGACCCAGCAGGCGAGTGCAGTTGAACAGTTATATGCAATGCTTGAGGAATTGTCTAAGAATGCGGCTAAGAATGTTGAGACAGCCCAGAACGCACAGGAGAATGCCCGGCTTACCGGAGAGCAGGTAACGATAAGCAGCCAGCAGATGGAAGAGATGGTTTCCGCGATGAACGACATTACGCAGGCATCTCACAGAATTGGAGAGATTATCGCGACGATTGAGAATATTGCATTCCAGACGAATATACTGGCCTTGAATGCTGCTGTAGAGGCTGCAAGGGCCGGCGACGCAGGAAAAGGGTTTGCGGTAGTTGCTGATGAAGTGCGCAGTCTGGCTGCGCAGTCTGATCAGGCAGCCAAGGCAACCAAGGACTTGATTGGTAATTCTGTTAGTGTGACAGAGAAGGGAAGCCATATTGTGGATGAAGTATCCAATACGCTGCAGAAGACCTTGAATCTTGTTGTAGAGTCTAACAGTGCGATTGGTTCTATTGCAGAAGTAATCCAGGGGGAGGCTGAATCTATTAAGCAGGTTACAGATGGAATCGGCCAGATTTCAGAGGTTGTGCAGACAAATTCGGCAAGCAGTGAAGAGTCAGCGGCCGTTAGTCAGGAGCTTTTTGCACAGGTTACGATGCTGAAGCAGCAGACAGAAAAATTCAGACTTAAAAAGTGATATGAGATATATAGATTAGATAAAAGGAGTGCTTATGCACTCCTTTTATCTAATCCGGTATTCTTTCATTAGCTCTAATTGGAAGGTACGGTCGTCTAATGAGCGTTTGAGGTCGTCGAAACGAGTGTCGCGAAGTAAATATTTATTCAGTTTTCGGCTTTCTTCAAGGCCCTTAGAGCG